>MNYJ01000027.1 GCA_001874005.1 Desulfobacteraceae bacterium CG2_30_51_40 | reverse complement strand
CAAAGAAGAGGGGCTGGCTCTGGTGCCCGATAAAGGCGTAGGCGGTCATGCTCTTTGACATGTGGCGGAGAGAGAGGGATTCGAACCCTCGGTGCCACTTTTGAGTAGCACACGCGATTTCCAGTCGCGCTCCTTCGGCCAACTCGGACATCTCTCCTCGCAAACTTCGCTGTTTATTTCGTTACAGACCCTTTTCATCCATCCTCATTTATGGCCCCTGGCGGAGAGGGTGGGATTCGAACCCACGTGCCCCGCTATCAACGGGACAAGTCGATTTCGAGTCGACCCCGTTACGACCACTTCGGTACCTCTCCGGAAAGGTTGTTGAAAAATACCCGTCTGCTGCGTTTTGCTAATCCCCCGCCTGCCCGTGCAGGGACGGCATACATGCCTGCCTCTGTGTTGCACCGTAGACAGGTCACTGCTGAGTGTTTTAGTGCACGCCTGATTCCTCCGGATTTGAGCGCGCAGCCCCGCTCCGGCTCCCAAACCTCCGGGCCAGGAAAAAATCCTTCAAGAGCTTTGCGCATTCATCTTCCCTGATGCCTGAAACTATCTCTATCTGATGATTCAGGCGAACGTCTGAGGCCAGGCGAAAAAGTGACGCAACTGCTCCGGCCTTAGGGTCCGGGGCTCCGAACACGATGCGCCGTATCCTGGCGTTCAGAGCCGATCCCGTGCACATTATGCAGGGCTCAATGGTGACCACCAGGGAGGCTTCGGTCAGGCGGTAATTTCCGATTGCCTCGCCTGCTGCCCTCAGAGCCAGGACCTCGGCATGGGCGGTAGGATCATTCCTCCTTATGGCCTGGTTGTGTGCCCTGGAGATGATCCTTCCTCCGGCATCAAACATGACGGCTCCGACGGGTACCTCTCCTTCACTGAAGGCCCTTCGGGCTTCCAGGAGGGCATCTCCCATGAAGATGGAAAGATCGAACTCCATTAGATATACACTTACACAATCCCGGGCCGCCCGTCAACCTGATATTGTGTCTGTACTGACCTGGTTCAGAGCAGTAAAGCATCTTGACGAGGCGGATAAAAGGGATTATTTGATTAGTATGTCGGCCCTGAATCAAATATTAGCCAAGAAGGAGGTGAAGTATATATTAATGCTGGCAGGGCCTCAAGCAATTCCAAAAGAAGGAGAGGACTAAAATGAAGAGAATTTTCGTTATCGCAGTTTGTTTGGCGTTTTTTACAGGTGTTGTTGGATTTGCCATGGCGGCTGAGAAGGTACTCAACCCGTTGGAGAAGAAGGAAGTTGAGGTATGGAAAAAGGCGTGTTCATCAATTCCTGCTGAGAGAAATCTCAATACCGAACAATTCAAGAAACTCTATGACGATGTCATGGCCGGGAAAGAGAAGGCCTATCTCATCGATACCAGGACCCATCCGGAGTTTTACGCATTTCATATACCAAATACTGACCATGTCCATGCGGGACACATGTACACTATCCCCGGCAAGATAAAGGACAAGGATGCCAAGATAGTGGTCTGGTGCAGGACCCATAAGAGGCAGTGCTATGTGGCGGAAAAGCTTGTTGAATATGGCTACACCAATGTGTGGGCCTATGGTGAAGGCATAGTAGGCTGGATCAAGGCCGGCTACGAGGTGGCCAACCAGTTTACAGGCCTTTTCAAGGTAACACAGTATCACAAAGAGTTTAAGGAGATGGATAAGGAAGGTAAGCCCATGTGGCGTATCAGGGAATTCCATCCTTATTAATAGTTTTAGACGATAGAGGGGGGGCAGTGCCCCCCCCTCTTTAGACTAATTTTGTCCCGGCATCAACCTCCCGCAGCCCCTCCTGATTGAGCGACCATTTCAAATATTTTTTGATCCATAAGATTTCTCCTGAAATAAACCCCTCTCTCTTACGGGCTGAGTGTATCTGCAAGGTTTTGCTTTGACAACTGCCTTTCATATATGAGAAAAAACCAAGTTAGTGTCCAAGCGTAAATGGCTATTTTCACCTATTTCGGTGTTGGGCTCAAATTTTAATCCTCGAAATACTTCCATGTATTCCTGCGGTTAAAATTATTGCCCGCCTTGAACTCGGCAAGACTATCTCATTTACGGATGGACACTAAGTTGTGCAATTTGTTGATGCTTTGGAGGGGATGAGGTTTCATGCCTGCCATGACGAAAGAGCCCCCCTCTGGATGAACACCGGCTTGTGAGTTAATACTGAGCGGCTTGGAGCAGACCCAATGAACGGTCCGGATATTGATAGCAGTCCTGATATGCGTACGGAGGCGGACCCGGCCCGTATCTCAAGAATAGTATCATATCTGATGTCAAAACATCTGGAGATTGCGGTCAGGGGCCAGACGGGGGAGATTCTAGGCCGTTACAGGCTCACCAGGGCCGCTTTGCCTGGAGGCAAGGTTTCAGAGGAGGTTCCGCTTGACGGGAATTGCACCATATTCATGGAGGGGGTGCTTTCCGAGGGTGCCTCGGATCGCTTGTCCGCGTCAAGCGAGATTCGCGTGGAGTTTGCTTCGGGGGGGACAACGCTTTTTTTTGATACCGTGTGCCGTATGGCATCCATATCCGGTCTTCATGTCGAGATGGAGGCGGAATTTCCAAGGAGCCTGGCTATAAAGGAGGCCAGAAGGAGTCCCAGGGAGGAGCCGAAGATACCTGAGTTCATATCTGTTGAGATGGGGCCTTTTCGGGGCGATGATTCAACCGTCTATACCTTCAGGGTGATCAATACGTCGGAACACGGGTTGGGGGTTCTAATACCGGAAGACAGCAGGGCATTTCTGAGCCTGATCAAGGCCGGAGATATCATACCATCGCTCACCCTTTTTGCCAGAGATTCTTTTATAAAGGTTGAGGCCAGGGTCGCCCACGTAACCCAGATTAAGGGCGGACGAGAGAAGGGGAATTTTGTAATGGGACTCGAATCAAGGGAGCTTATAGAAAGCTCGAGGACACGCCCATAAGTCAGTCGGCTCAGAGAAGATAATAAGTTTTCTAAAGATCGGGCGCCTGGCATCCCTTTCTTATGACAAGGCCATGCGGATATGGTGGAGAGAATGTTTAACGATGAAACAGAGAAAGAAATATGGAGCCGCAGGGAAAAGGACAAAGCCAGGCAACTGAGAAAGACCCACTGGTGGAGTAAGAGAATAGATGCCGGGGTATGTCACTATTGCCGGAGGGTGGTGGGCCGGGAGAATCTGACAATGGATCATCTGGTACCCATGAGCAGGGGAGGCCGCAGCGCAAAAGGAAACCTCGTGCCTGCCTGCAAGGAGTGTAACAGCAGGAAAAAATACCTTCTTCCCATCGAGTGGGATCAGTATATCAATTCCTTTTCTCAAAAAAAGCCCCAAGATGCCGGCTGATGCCGGAGGGGAAGGTTCAGTTGCCGTCTGTGCGCAAGCCTATCTTGATGCTTTGGAAATCTCACAGATAGAGCCGATAGGCCCTGTGCCTTCCTTTCCAAGGAGATCGCTTGCTCGTCCTCTGTTTACGACAATCTCCAGAAATCCGGAGCTTCCAATGAGACAGGTTGCTGCGCCTTCCGGAACGTCCATATAGGTCCGGCTGAATCCTTTTAGAACAATGCCCCCGATCTTTACAACGGGGAGTTCCCCGTCTTTAAAGGCATCTTCAATCTGCTCTCGCCTTAAATTGGTTATTATGTTTCCGAAGTGATCAACCCTTGTCACCTCACCTTTAAGGATGCCTTCTTCGACTGCGGGGGCTTTTATTGCCAGCCTTACCGGTTCTGATACGGCCGTCCCCATGGATGCGGGCTTCACTCCCATTGATATGTGCGCTGCCGCAGGCGCGAAGATGTCTCTTCCGTGGAAGGTGCTGCTTACTGAGGCGAGGAAATAAGAGGGGTTATCCAGATGGTATATAAGGGCTGCGGGATCGCTATCAATGGCCGGCCAGAAAATGCCGTTATCCGGACCGACAAAAACCTGGCCGCCGGCTTCAACCACTAGAGGGCGTCTTTCTCCCCCCACTCCCGGGTCCACCACGGCAAGATGAATGGTCGCCTCCGGGAAAAAATGACGGCATTCGTCAATAAGGTATGCCGCCTCCTTGATGGCGCCGGCTGTTATCTCGTGGGTAACGTCAATTATATCAGCTTCAGGGTTTATGGAGACAATCACCCCTTTCATTGACGCCACGTATGAGTCTTTTGTTCCAAAATCGGTGGTAAGGGTGATAATGGGCCTGCGTTTTTTCTTTTCAATCATTTTCCAACTTTACGTTCCGGGTTCAGGTTAGTCAAGTCAGAGACCAGGCAAAACCTGTTGAAAGACAATTATGACTGTGGTATTGAGGCACCAGGGGACACATGACGAATCGGCCCCTGAAAAAAAATAACACACTCTTGAAAGGAGAACGGCTATGACTGCAAAACTTATAAAGGGAAGCGAGATCAGGGAGCAGATCCTCGCAGAAATCAAAGAAGAGGTCCAGAAGATAAAGAAGTCCCACGGGAAGGTCCCCGGGCTTGTCACCATCCTGGTCGGTCAAAATCCGGCATCTATTTCTTACGTCACCCTAAAGGTTAAGACCGCTGAGGAATGCGGATTCAAGGAGGTGCAGGACAACCAGCCTGAGACCATATCCGAGGCCGATCTTCTTGCCTTGATAGACAAGTATAACAGGGACGACTCGATTCACGGAATACTGGTGCAACTTCCTTTGCCCAAACACATAAACGAGAAAAAGGTCTTGAATGCCATAGACCCCGACAAGGATGTTGACGGTTTTCACCCGGTTAACGTCGGGAGACTCATGATAGGCGGCTCAGAGGTGAAGTTCCCGCCCTGCACCCCTGCAGGCATCCAGGAATTGATAGTCAGGGCAGGCGTGGAGACTAAGGGAGCGGAAGTAGTGGTGGTAGGCCGTTCAAACATTGTGGGCAAGCCCATCGCGATGATGATGGTGCAAAAAGGTGTCGGAGCAAACTCCACCGTCACTATCGTCCATACCGCCACAAAGGACCTGGCATACCATTGTAAGAGAGCGGATATCTTGATTGTCGCGGCCGGGGTGCCTGGCCTTGTCAAACCCGAATGGATAAAGCCCGGTGCCTGCGTAATTGATGTGGGTGTAAACAGGGTGGGTGAGAAGATAAGCGAAAAGACAGGCAAGAAGGTAGCAATACTTCGCGGGGATGTTGATTTCGATGAGGCCGTAAAAGTTGCAGGATATATTACACCGGTGCCGGGCGGAGTAGGGCCGATGACAATTACCATGCTGATGAAAAACGCACTTAAATCACTTAAGTTCACACTGGGGATTGCTTAAAAGCTTAAAAAACTGCTTGTTCGCAGGTTGTAGGGACAATGTATCAGCTCAATAATTGGGGGGATGGCTTTGCGCAGACCAAGGCGTGCAGATCAGGAATCAGCTTCTGTAGATGCCCCTTCCCTTTATCCCTCCCCCCTCGATGGGGGGAAGGGGTTGGGGGTGATTCTATCATCAATGATTGTGGGCTTCCGCGGTCTGCCCGCCCAGTTTGCCTGTCAGGATTGACCACAAAATAATAACCATGACTATTTCAACCCCAAGCACCGCAAGCCACGAATGGGTAAATGACCAGAGCAGTCCGCCAAATACAAAGCCAGGTACAATCATTACTATTCCTGTGCCTATCTTTCTCCAAAGGTCCATTGGTTACCTCCAATATTAAGTCTTGTTTCACCTTGCCTAGAGCATGACAGGTGTTACAAAAGCCTTGTCATTAACTCTTTTACAAGAATAGTATTACTCATATCCCCGGTCAAGTCCATCAAGATAAACTATTCGACCTGCTGAATTCCGTCCAGTACCCAGAAAGAAGCGGTGTCGGAGATGCTTCGATTGAAATGCCATATCTCCTTGACCTGTGACGGCTCTTCCTTACTTGGATCCTCTCTCATTAAAACATCGAACAGAACGGATACTACCCGTTCATCGCCTGCATCCCTGACATCAACAATGCTTGCCTCCACAAGCAAAATCTCTACAGGAGCAGGCTCCGGCTCAAGCCGGGCCTGCTTATGAAGTTCGTTCATGACCGCAGGGGAAGCGAACTGGGCAATGTCGTCAAGGTCCCTGCGGCTCCAGGACGATTGAAGTCTGCTGTAGGCTGCCTTTGCTCCCTTGATGAAATCATCTGCGTCGAATCCAGACGGCAGAGGGGTCTTCAAGCCGGCCTTTTCGCTAGTGCCGTAATCCTTCCCGTAACCCCCGAAGGCGTTACTTTCTGATGCCAGGAAGGGCATTTGTCCGGCCTGCTGTGGCGAAGGATTTCTTCTTGACCGCAACAACTTTACAACGAAAAAGAGGATTGCCCCGATTACCAAGAGGTCAAGGATGCCGGGCCCGCCCATCGCTCCAGCTCCTCCGAAAAGAAGCGAGCCTATAATACCTCCCATGAGAAGCCCGCCAAACCGGCCGGCCCCGGTTGCCTGAGGCTGGGTGCTGCGGCCCTGCTGAAGATCGCCGGCATTTCTCTGAGCCTGGCCCCTGTCCGGGTTGCTTGGAGAGGGTTTGGGCGCGCTTTGCCGGTAGGAGGGCTTGCTCCCGAAAGAACGTCCCCCGCCAAGCCTCCTTGCATCAATTGTATTGTCAAAAACAAAAAGCATAGAAAAAAAAGTGAAAAGCAGACCTAAAAGCATGTATCTCAATCGAAACGATTTCATCGCTAACCCCAACCTGGCATGACGGCAAGATGTATGGCCTGCGCGCATGAAGACTTACGCTTACACAATCCTGCCTTGCGCTTTGCAGCAGGCCAGGATATTACGAGATCAAACGTGGCAGGTCAAGCGCTATCGAAAGCACCCTTTCCTTTATATAGCGGATGCCTCGGCTATAACCTTGACATGATCCATGGCCGCCTGCATTCCCTTTGTAGGGATGAATCCGCAGCCCCTGGCGGGCTTGATCTGCCAACCCCTTTCCTGTTTCTGTATCTCAATCCAGATATCCTGCAGCAGGTCATCTTCGGATATCACCAGCCTGAGCATGGCCCTTTTTTGTTTTTCATCGTAAAGGAAGTCCTTTGTCTCGATCATGAAATGGCCCCTCAGTCCCGTGGGATGAAACCTTTCCGGGTCAAAAGAAGCCGCTGTTCTGCTTATCAATGTGATCTCCTGTCCTTGTCGGAGGCTTATATGTCTTTCCTTGACCAGATGGAGCTTATGGAAAAGCTCTTTTCCGTTACTATTCCATTTGCGCTCATATTTTGTATCAAACTGAGGCCCTATTTTTTCTGTATTACAAAGGAATCCTGTTCCTGAAACCTGGCTTTGAAGCCAGCCGAAATATCCTTCGTGGTCTGTGACTATAAGGATAAAACCGTCATCTGTGAGACGGCTGTTGAGGATCTTAAAAAAATCCTTGTCAAAGAGTCTGTGTCTTGCGTGTCTCTTCTTGGGCCAGGGGCATGGGAAAAGCGCGTAGATTACCGAGACGGATTTTTCCCTGAAAGAAAGCCTCAAAGCGATGCGGGCATCACGGAGCAGAAGCCTTACGTTTGTTAAACGGGCAATGCCTATCTTCCTGAGCGCTCGCTTGATCAAAGGCCAACCGCTTTCAATGCCGACAAAATCGGTATCTGCTCTACCACCTGCGTTCCTTACAAGAAAATCGCCAAGACCGAAGCCTATTTCCACCTCGAGCTTTGCCTTTCTTCCGAAGTAATCCCGCCAGTCAACAGGGCCCGAGCCGGCAGCCGCAAAATTGACCAGAGGTTTCAGAGAAAGGTAGTTTCCTGTAATTTTAGGGTTTATCATTTCTTATTTTCCTGCTATTGAGATATAGATTATGCGAGAATGGGTCTTGAAGCAATGGCTGATAAATAATTCCACTGCCTGAGATGACCATGACACTATCAATCACTAGTGTCCATCCGGAAATGGCTATTTTCACCGATTTCGGCGTTGGGCTCAAATTTTAATCCTCGAAATACGTTAATGTATTCCTGTGGTTAAAATTATCGCCCGCCTTGAACTCGACGAAACTATCTCATTTCCGGATGGACACTCACTAAAGAGATGAAAGGAGATTTTTTTATGCCGTCAAAGAGCAGAGTCTCACGGGAGGCTCAATTAGTCTTGTGCGAGAAGGAATTGAAGGACAGGGCAAGTTTTCTTGCCGAAAGCGGTTATGACAAGGAAAAGATTTCATCCGATGCGGCGATGAGGCGTCTGAGGGCAAAGATCCGGGAAACCCGGGCGAGGCTTGACGCAATAACCGCGGCAGAGCGAAAGCTGGAGGACATGGCCAGGTTGAAGGCCGAGAAAGAGGAGGCACGTAAACAAGAGGCAGGCAAGGATGAAAAGGCAAAGAAAAAGCAGCAGAAGGAAGAGGAAGCCGCTGAGGTGAGTAAGCGTCAGCAGAAGAAGGCAAAGAAGAAGGCCGATAAGGGCGCAGGGACGCAGGAGGCCTAATTTCATGGAGTGTTTCCACGAAAGCGAAGGCATGCATTATGAGGGGACCTGCATCAGGCCCCCAAGCGAGGCCTTCAGCATCCTGCTGCAGGTTACCCTCGGATGCTCCCACAATAAGTGCACCTTTTGCGGAACTTATAAAGACAAGCGTTTCGCCATCAAAGACAATGACACAATCCTTAGCGACATCCTCTTTGCCTCAAGATACATGAAGAGGCAGGACAGGGTTTTTCTGATGGATGGCGACGCACTCATCATACCCCAAAGAAGACTCCTGTGGATACTGGAGCGCATCAGGGAGCATCTGCCCTGGGTAAAAAGGGTCGGGGCCTATGCCAATGCCAAGTGCATAAAGATGAAGAGCGACGAAGAGCTTAGTGAGTTAAGAGCGGCAGGTCTAAGCATCCTGTATCTTGGGGTGGAAAGCGGAGATGATGAGACCCTCAAGAAAATCTGCAAGGGTACGACGGCTGAAAACCTTATTAAAATGGGCAGGAGAGTGAGGTTTGCGGGGATTAAACTGTCCGTTACGGTCCTTTTGGGCATAGCGGGCAGACAGAGATCAATGATCCACGCGAAGGCGACAGGGGAGCTTCTTTCAGCCATGGATCCGAACTATGTGGGGGCGCTCACAGTCATGCTCATTCCGGGAACTCCCCTTTACGATCAAGCAAAAGGTGGAGAATTTCAAATCCTGAGCGAAAAGGAACTCCTTCTGGAATTAAAGGAGATGATCAGTCACACCAATCTGAGCCGCGGTCTTTTCTTCTCCAACCATGCATCCAATTACCTTCCTATCAAGGCGAGAATCCCTGGAGGCAAGGAAGAAGCTCTGGCTATCATTGATAAGGCCCTCAGGGGCGAAGTGGGGCTGAGGCAGGAGTGGATGAGGGGCCTGTAGGCCGTATCCGTAATTATCAAAACCGTCATGGCCTGGTGGCATTCGGCCATTCCCTGGAATGAAAAAACATAGTCCGTCATCCCGGGATGAGAGGGGCTATATTTTCATGGTAAACGCTCATGACAAAAGAATTTTGTCGCCCCCGCAAATGAAAATCCTCCCCCGGTTCTACACTTTACGAGGCCAAGGATTTCCCTCCCCCCTGCGCAGGGGAGGGTTGGGGTGGGGGGTGTATTTTCACGGTAAATGCCCAGGACCTCCCGAGACATACTTCCATTGTATCAGCTCAATAATTGGGGGATGGCTTTGCGCAGATCAGGACATGCAGACCAGGAATCAGCTTCTGCACGTGCGTCTTCAGGCGCAGGGCGCACGGCTCCCGTGCGGCTGAAGCCGCACCTACCCCGGATTCTTGAACTCATACCTTCCATTGTCGGTGAGGGATTGAAAAGGGATCCCGTCTTTTTGCCTCCCGCGCCGATCCTTGACAATTCAAAGATGGTGCTTATTTAAAAAATGTTTTTTCATCCATGCCCTTCAACCGCCTGTTCAAGGGTGGGTTTTTTGAGGGCTAAATCTAATACAACTAATGTCTTATATTAAGGAGGTTACAGGTAATGAACGTCCAGCCGTTGAATGACAGGGTACTGGTTTTGAGGGTTGAAAAAGAGGAAAAGACCTCTGGCGGGATCATAATTCCGGATACAGCAAAGGAGAAACCGCAAGAGGGAAAGGTGGTGGCGGCAGGCCCCGGCAAGTTCAATGAGGAGGGCAAGAGGATACCGCTTGAAGTAAAGCCTGGTGACCGGGTCCTTTTCGGAAAATACTCAGGCACTGAGATCAAGGTTGACGGCGTTGAGCATCTTATAATGAAAGAGGATGATATCCTCGGAATAATAGACTAATTTTTTTAAGGAGGGATAGCAGAAATGGCAGCCAAAGAAATCAAATACAGCGGCAAGGCCAGAGAAAAGATCGTCAAGGGAGTTGATACATTGGCGGATGCAGTTAAGGTTACTCTGGGTCCCAAGGGACGCAACGTAATTCTTGATAAGTCCTTCGGTTCACCAAAGATCACCAAGGACGGAGTGACGGTAGCCAAGGAGATAGAGCTTGAAGACAAGTTTGAGAACATGGGCGCTCAGATGGTGAAGGAGGTCGCATCCAAGACAAGCGATGTAGCGGGCGACGGAACCACCACAGCGACCATACTGGCTCAGGCCATCTTCCGTGAGGGTTCAAAGATGGTTGCGGCAGGATCTAATCCCATGGCTATTAAGAGGGGTATTGACAAGGCTGTTGAGACAGTTGTGGCGGAACTCAAGAAGTTTTCCAAACCCACAAAAGAGAAAAAGGAGATCGCTCAGGTAGGCACTATCTCCGCAAATAATGACAGCACCATCGGCGAGATAATTTCAGAGGCCATGGAGAAGGTCGGTAAAGAGGGTGTTATCACGGTGGAAGAGGCCAAGAGCATGGAGACCACCCTTGAGATAGTGGAAGGTATGCAGTTTGACAGGGGATATCTCAGCCCCTATTTCGTAAGCGATCCTGAGAAGATGGAGGCTAATCTTGAAGAGCCTTACATCATGCTGCATGAGAAAAAGATCAGCATCATGAAGGACCTCGTGCCCATTCTTGAGCAGATAGCCAGGATGAACAAGCCGCTTCTGATCATTGCAGAAGACGTGGACGGGGAAGCCCTTGCCACACTTGTGGTAAATAAACTGCGTGGGACCCTTAAGGTTGCAGCGGTCAAGGCACCCGGTTTCGGAGACAGAAGAAAGGCCATGCTCGAGGATATAGCTATTCTTACAGGAGGCCAGGTGATCAGTGAGGATCTCGGCATCAAGCTCGAAAACGTTTCTCTTAAGGACCTTGGAACCGCAAAGAGGGTAAATATAGACAAGGACAACACCACTATCGTAGATGGCGGGGGAAGCAGGCAGGCACTCGAGGGCCGCGTAAAGCAGATCCGCGCTCAGATCGAAGAAACCACAAGCGACTACGACCGTGAAAAATTGCAGGAGCGTCTTGCAAAACTTATAGGCGGAGTGGCTGTCATAAGTGTAGGCGCTGCGACGGAAACAGAGATGAAGGAAAGGAAAGACAGGGTCGAAGATGCCTTAAACGCAACAAGGGCCGCTGTCGAGGAAGGTATTGTCGCGGGCGGAGGTGTTGCATATATCCGGGCACTCAAGGCGCTAGACGGTCTGCAGACGGTAAGTGAGGAGAAAATGGGGGTTGCCATCGTCAAGAGGGCACTTGAGGAACCTGTTCGCCAGATAGCCAACAATGCAGGATTTGAGGGCTCCGTTGTCGTTCAGAAGGTAATGGAAGGCGAAGGTGACTTTGGTTTCAATGCCGATACCGGAGTTTATGGAAAGCTCTTTGAGGCAGGAGTGATCGATCCTACAAAGGTCACCAGATTTGCGCTTCAAAACGCCGCTTCTGTCGCGGGACTTCTTTTGACTACGGAGGCCATGATTGCTGAAAAGCCCGATAAGAAAAAGCCTGAGATGCCCGCCATGCCGCCCGGAGGGGACATGTACTAACCTCATGCCCGAATGGGGCACAACGAAGGATGAAAATCACCCCCACCCATCCCTCCCCCGTCGAAGGGGAGGGAATAAGAGGGGGGCACAACGAATGTAAGAAGCTACTTGAGTATGAACTCAAAAATCCGGGGTAGGTGCGGCTTCAGCCGCACTTGCCGAAGCTGATTCCTGGTCTGCATGTCCTGATCTGCGCAAAGCCATCCCCTAATTATTGAGCTGATACCTACTTGATTATTGAGGCACCTTCAGAATTCACAGTTCCGTCATTCCCCGGCTTGATCGGGGAATCCAGTCTATTCTTGAATCAATGCGTTATAGGTTCCGGCTCCCGGATAGGGGGCCGGGACAGGCTGCGCCGGAATGACGCATGGTCATTTTTTTGTAATTTGCTCTCTTTTATGTGAAAATAGATAGTCATAGCGGCGAGGGACGCTATACAGTTCCTGGGACCGGCATTGGCAGCCGGATTGCCGGAAAAACTTTGACTGCGAACCTTTTCGTGTGGTAATAAGGAACATGTCGTCGCGTTTCTGCTGCTGATCCGTCAAAGAATGCAGGCAGGTTAAAAGGGATAAAGAAAAGGAGTTGAGCTGACATGAAGATCGAGGAATTGATCACGGGCAAGAAGGATTCCGATCCTGTTGCCCTTGGGAAGAGTTCTTTTCCCGTATCGGCCCTTAAGTCGCTTCTCAAGGAAGGATACCTCAACTTGAGGATATACGAGGATAACAATACCTTTTCTTTCTGGGGCAAGAACTGTACGGCCTGCTTTACCGAAAAGCAGATTCTTGATCGGGCAAGATCGTAAGGAATCTAAAATAAATGGGGGTTATGTCCTCCAAAGCGACCATCTCGTATTCCCGGGAAAATTCTTCCCATAGCGTCGAGAGGACCTCTCGAAGGGAACGGATCGCCTCCTGATCGGCTCTTCCGTACTGTTCGAAATCAGAGAGAAAAACTTTCTTGAACTCCTCAATGCTAAAGGGTGGAAGCTTTCCTGCGGACCTGATTGTCTCCATAAATGTCTTTGCCTGGCTCAGCGTTATGCCCGATAGAGACAGCGGAAGCCCGGTTACCTTTCTCGCCCAGAGATTGAAAATCAGAGGATGAAATGTGGCCTCCGGCCTTTTAGCGATTTTTTCATCACAGCTAAACCGTTCATCAAGATGGGCGATAAGGGAGTCTAAGATCATGGCATCCCTGAGCGCCTTCATCGCATGGGCAAGCTCTGAAATCCATTCAAAATCCTTAAATTCCTTTTCACCGGGAAGACCTGTATAAAACATAGGAATCCTTCCGCCCACAAGCCCTCTGATCAATCCTCCCCGATCCTCTCCCCAGAAATCAGCCTTAAGGCCTTTCGAGAAGGCCCAGCTTCCCTTGATCCATCGCACTGCCTCCCATCTGACCTTCATGGCAAGACCGAACCCGGCCCTGAACAGGCTCATGAGGGGATTACTCCTTAAAAGTTTTTCGATCTTCAGGATATCTGCCCCGCAGAGTTTTTGTATAGCGAGGTTTATGTACGAAAGTGCCTTTTGAGAAGTCCTGTCAAGGACTCTCAAGTCGTTTATAGTCAGCGCGTCGGCTGACAGGATCTGATTGCAAAGGCCTGCGAATTCAAGCCTCAGACGGTCGAGCAGCGCTGTGTCTTGAGCGGCATCAATCACATGCATGAGGAGATTTTTCTCGGGGCTTGTGTGGAAGGGCCAGACGGGGATAAGACCCTCAGCCGATTCCCCGGCATCAGGTTCGGGCAGGGCCGGATGGGGACCCGGAGTGAGTCCGTCAATATCCAGCGGCGCATATACCGCCAGCGCTTCATCAAAGGGGAGGAATCCGTGTTCGGCGAGGCGGACGTTTTTGAGCCGGTATATTTCCTCTTCGACTTCGGCGGGGGCAAAACCGGTAAGACCAAGGAAGAGCCCCTGGTACTTAAGAAAATCCTCTTCAGCCATCGTCATGACGATATTCTTTGCGGCCTCCATGAAGTCAGGCGACCTGGGGCGTATATAGATGCTTCCGTCTATTGTAAAATATCCTTCAGGCACATCGTAAACGTCGTCTTTTGAGGAGGCCACAAATACATCCAGCAGCTTATGGAATTGGTGATAGGCAAGATATTCTCCTTCTGTAAAAAGCCATTTTACAAGACGCGGGCAGTCTGCCTGCCTGAGACGGTCAAGCCAGAGAACGGAGGCATTCGAATCCAACCTGTCCTTTATCCAGAGTTCCATATCCAGCAGGTATTGCCACTGGCCTGTTGAAGCAAGTTCCAGGAGAGGAAGACAGTCATCCTCGCCAACCTTCTTGACAAGCCAGTAGAAATCCTCGCTTGAAAGCCCTGTGACAAAGCCTTTGGGATCGGGCATGGAAATTACCCGTTCAATGAGTTCATCTCCTGAAAGGCGGTTTAATCCCTTGTGGATCAGCTCTGTCCTTGCCCTTTCGATATCCGTCGTCAAATGAGTCTTCTCCCTTCTAACGGTCATGCCCTGAAAGGGGCACAACGAAGCATGAAAATCACCCCCACCCCTCCCTCCCCCGTCGAGGGGGAGGGAATAATGCCGCTCCATCCCGACGTTTCGACAGTAAAGGGAAGGGGCTTTTTCATATAAAACGCTCATGAGAGAAATAGTTCGTCGCTTCCGCTAATGAAAATCCTCCTCCGGCTTTACACTCTATGAGGTCGAGGATTCCCTTCCCCTGCGCGGGGGAGGGCCCGGTCATCCCCTCGGTGAACCCGGCCTCCATGATTCTCCATCCCCCGTGCGGCTGAGGGTTGGGGTGGGGGGGTGTATTTTTACGGTAAATAATCTACACGACACAATACGCCTCCGAGGAGGCCAAATCAACCTGGTAGTAACCTGCTATCCCGAAAGATCACGCGAGGGTTACGTCATCTTCTTCACCCTGAATTTTCAGAGCCCTTGTTTGATTGCTCCCTGTGTGCTATTGAAGAACCAGCTAAACTAATACCTTTTCGGGTAAGGACAATGGATTTAAAGATAATGCTTACGACCTTCGGCATGGTGTTCCTGGCAGAGCTTGGGGACAAGACCCAGCTTGCCACCTTCGCCTTTTCGGCCGACAGCAATTCGCGTCTGTCTGTATTCCTGGGCTCCGCCTCTGCACTGGTTCTGACGTCTCTATTGGCAGTCGTATTCGGGGCCCTTATGGGAAAGATCATACCGCCTGCTTATCTCAGGATGGGAGCTGGAGTCCTTTTTCTGGTACTGGGTGTGTGGATGCTTGTGAGGGGATTGTAGGGGATCAAGCCGTAAGGACATACTTGACATGGGGGGTAGCTCCCCTTATTTTTCTTTAACATGCATAAATTTTGATAAGGGAGGTAAAAAAACATGCAGAAATACGTGTGCTCCGTGTGTGGTTATGTGTATGACCCCGCCAATGGAGACCCGGACAACGGCATAGCGGCAGGTACCAAGTTTGAAGATCTTCCCGACGATTGGACATGCCCTGTCTGCGGCGCAGGGAAAGCTGAGTTTGAAAAAGAATAGCATAATAATGTCTTGCAGATAGGAGGCAATGAAAGATGCAGAAATACGTGTGCTCCGTGTGTGGTTATGTATATGACCCCGCCAATGGAGATCCCGATAACGGAATAGCGGCGGGTACAAAGTTTGAAGATCTTCCCGATGATTGGACATGCCCTGTCTGCGGCGCTGAGAAGTCTCAGTTTGAAAAGGAATAGGGCTGGCTCGAGGCACTATATTCATGCCATCTTCTCCGATAGCTGATTGTAAATCAAAAGAATTCAGCATTCTCAGCCATGCGGTTGAAAATACCAATGAGGCCTTTGTAACCATAGATCGTTTTCATAAGGTGTATGTGTTTAACAGGGCAGCGGAGAAGATATTCGGTTACAGCCGCGAAGAGGTCATAGGCCGGGACCTGGGGGTGATCATGTCTCCTGAATGCAGCCGCAATCACAGGGGTGCAGTCAAGAGATATGTCGAAACAAGGGTCCCCCGTCGCATCGGGCATGAAACGGAGATAACAGCTACCAGAAAAAGCGGGGATACCTTCCCCGCATCCATATCTTTTTCAGTAACAGAGGTGGATGGAGAGCCTTATTTTACAGCCATAGTCAGGGATCTCACGGAGACCAAGACACTGCAGGAAAAGATCGCGGCGGCCGAGAGGCTTGCGGCTCTTGGACAGGTAGTTGCCGAGATTGCCCATGAGATCAAAAATCCCCTCATGATAATAGGCGGTCTTGCCGGTCAGCTTCTAAGGGTATCGGAAGGATCCAAGACACGGGAGAAGCTCGGGATCATCTCCGAGGAGGTAAACAGGCTCGAGGGACTTATCTCAGAGATTAGGGAATATTATACCCCCAGACAGATGTCCAATGCGGCGGTTGATCTTGCTGACATGTTCAGGCGGATTACGGAGCCACTCGAAGATAGATTCAATAGCGCAGGGATTTTACTGGAGGTTTCCATAGCCGAAGAAGCCAGGTGGGTTCAGGGAGATAGAGAGAGGCTCAAACAGGTCTTTCTGAATCTTGTCAAAAACGCCCTTGAGGCCATGCGCAATGGGGGAACCCTTAAGATAAGCGCCCGTGCGGATGAAGACATGGTTGAGATCCGCATTGCCGATGAGGGAGGCGGGATATCCGAAAAGGATAAAGAGAGACTCTTTACCCCATTTTTTACCACCAAGACAAAGGGGACGGGGCTCGGACTCTGCGTGGTAAAAAGGATCGTGGAAGAGCACAGAAACGGCTCGGTCTCTGTTGAAAGCGAGGGGGGGAAAGGAACAGTGTTCATTGTAAGATTGACCCACTCGCCGGCTCCGTCCGAGTAAGGTGCACAGGAAAAAGATGCCGCAGGACTTAAGTGAGCACAAGATTCCTGTGGTTGACATGGGCGATTGCACCCGATGCGAGTCCTGCATAGAGGTATGCCTTTCGGTCTTCAGTTTGAATCCCGAAACCGGATGGGTCGAGGTTGCCGATATGGAGGCCTACCCTGTAAGCAAGGTTGAGGAGGCCATGGTATTGTGCCCCGGTAAATGCATCTCCTGGGAGGAGAGGTGAAGTCGCCATCCGAGCTTTCCGCCATGAGGGATGAACTCGAAGGCCTTTATCTGCTTTATAACTCTCCTTCCCTTATCCACCCCGACCCGCTTGAGTTCCTGGGGAATTACAAAGATACAAAGGACAGAGAGATCGCAGGCATCATAGCATCATCACTTGCCTACGGCCGTGTCGCAAAGATCCTTGAGAGCGTCGGTTCCATCCTTTCGGCCTTAGGGCCTTCCCCCTATGAATTTCTGATGGCCTCTTCCCCGGAACATATTAACGGGCTCTTTAGAGGGTTCAAACACCGGTTTACGACGGCGGAAGATATGGCCTGTCTTTGCGCCGGGATGAAAAGGGTCATCGAGCGGTTCGGGAGTCTTGAAGCGTGCTTCTGCGAGGCTATCTCAGACAGGGACGAAGATGTGCTTCCAGGGATGTCCTTTTTGGCCGAAAGGCTTTCCTGTGAGTTTGAAGGCGGGTGCAACAGTCTCATCCCGGCCCCTGCAAGAGGAAGCGCATGCAAGCGGCTGAACCTCTTTCTGAGGTGGATGGTGAGGAGGGACGCGGTTGACCCGGGCGGTTGGAATAGTATAGCCCCCTCAAAGCTGCTCGTGCCGCTTGATACCCATATGCACAGGATATGCAGGCGGATAGGCCTTACCGATAGAAATGACGCAAGCCTTGCCACCGCGCGGGAGATCACTCGGTCATTCAGGCAGATCGCTCCTGATGACCCAGTGCGTTACGACTTTTCATTGACAAGGCTTGGAATTAGAAGAGATTCTGACCCCGAGAGTTTCTTCCTTCGTCTTGAACGGAAAGGAAAGAAGGAGAAGAGGTAACGGTCATGAAGGTCTTCATTACAGGAGGAACGGGTTTTGTCGGGCGCTTTCTCGCCGTAAGGCTCATGAAAGAGGGCCATCAGGTAACTATCCTCAGCAGACGGGCCGGTAAATCCTCGCAGCAGGGAGGTGCTCGGCTTATTCAGGGTGATCCTGTAGAAAAGGGACCCTGGCAGGAGAAAGTAGCAGAGCATGACGTAATTGTAAATCTTGCAGGAGCAAGCATCTTCAGGAGGTGGACAAAGAGGGCAAGAAAGGAGATAAGTGAGAGCAGGATACTTACCACTCGTAACATCGTAGATGCCTTGTCTGCTCAGAGGGGAAAGGTCTCCACTCTTTTAAGCACTTCCGCTGTAGGTTTCTACGGGGGAAGGGGGGATGAGGAACTGGACGAATCCGCGCGTGCCGGAGAAGGCTTCCTTGCTTCCCTTACAAGGCAGTGGGAGGCGGCAGCGCTTGAGGCGGCCAAGGCCGGTGTCAGGGTGGTGCTTTGCAGGCTGGGGGTCGTCCTGGGACCGCAGGGAGGGGCGCTTCAAGAGATGATACCTGCCTTCCGCAGGGGCATGGGAAGCCCTCTGGGCCGAGGAAAACAGTGGATGAGCTGGATACACTGCGATGATCTTGTAGAAGCAATGAGGTTTCTTATTGCCAGATCAGATATAAGCGGAGCGGTAAACTGCGTCGCACCTTTTCGAGTCACTAACAGAGAGTTCACAAAGGCCCTGGCTCAGGCCCTCGGGGCGCTTCAATTTCTCCCTGCTATACCATCTTTCATCTTGAAGGCTGCGATGGGAGAGTTTGCCGGCGTGCTGCTTGAAGGGCAGAAGGTTGTGCCCAAGAAGCTCCTCGATGCTGGATTTGTTTTTGGATATAGCAAAATAGGTGAGGCCTTAAGAGAGATAGTAACCAAGCGCGGTTAGCCGATAACGGTATTATATCCTTATCCCGGGAGCTGCGATTCAAATCCGGCAGGCGTTTTTGACGGAGTGGTATCTTTCAGGCCCTCTTACCAAAGATCCTCCCGAACGCCTGGCTATTTCTCCGAGCATCCCTTTGAAGATGAGCTGATGAAGTGGATAAAGGGAATACCAGTAGATCAGGCCGAAAAGACCCCTTGGAAGAAACCTGGATAGCTCTATGATCTCACTTTCTACGGCACCAAGCGGGTTAAGCCTGAATTCAAGCACCGCGTCTCCGGGAAGTTTCATTTCTGCATGGAGGGACAGATGATTGGGCGGGTTTACATCCAGTACCCGCCAGAAATCCAGGGTGTCACCTGTTTGAATGTCAACCGGATGCCGCCTTCCCCTCCTGAGCCCTATCCCTCCTGCTATCCTGTCCATGCCCCCTCTAAGTCTCCAGAGGCTATCCGCATAATACCATCCGATTGAGCCTCCCAGCCTCTGAACAGGGGCCCAGAGTTCTTCCACGCTGCTCCTTACCACTGCGCGGTATCCGCATTCGAATATGATGCCTCCGGCGTAATCGGCGTCTTCGCAGTTAACCCATTCAGGCTCTGTCACTTCGCCGGCGTCAGACCAGCATGTGTCAACACTGTTCTGTTTTATCCTGTCAAGGGCTATTCTCATGGCCTCTCTGCACGTAAGGAGCTTCTGCGGTATGAGGCTTTTTATCTCGTTTTCTCTGCATACCACAGGGCTCTTAAGCTCCTCGACCAGGGGCCTTGCAAGAGAAGGAGGAACGGGCGTCATAAAATGCAGCCAGTATGAACTGAGCCGTGGAGAAAGAACAGGTACCGGTATGATGATCCTCTCATGGAGGCCTGCCTCCTCGGCGTATATCCTCATGAGATCCTGATAGGTGAGTATGTCCGGGCCGCCTATGTCAAAGGTCTTGCCCGCGGTATCTTCCCTCTCCAGGCACCCTGAGAGGTAGCCAAGGACATTTCTTATGGCTATCGGCTGGCATGGGGTACGAACCCACCTGGGTGTGGTCATTACAGGAAGCCTTTCAACAAGATAGCGGAGTATCTCAAAAGAGGCACTGCCCGCACCCAATATTATTGCCGCGCGCAGATAGGTAACTGGAACACTTCCTGCCTTTCAATCCCTGAGCTGCCTGCCGCCTCGTACATGTTACGGGCCGCCTTACGGTCGGCTTCGGCAAAGTCCTTCTCCTTTGGATTCATGGAATGGATCAGGTAGTAAACCGCCCGGCATCCTTCAAGAGCCTTCTTGACTGATTCCTTTTCCATTACATCGCACTGGGCTATCTCAAGGGCCGGATTCCTGCTCCAAGGCCTGCAGGCAAGCTTTGCCTTTGAGCGGCCAAGCGCCCTTACCCTGTGCCCCCGTTCAAGAAGCATCGGTACAAGCCTTCCACCCACGTATCCTGTTGCTCCTGTAACCGCTACCGGGCGTTGCTCCATAGCCTTTTTCGCTCCCGTTGCTATTCCAATTTATCTCTACTCTTTGAGCCAACTTCAAAACTATGACCGCGCGTCATTCCGTCGAAGCCTGTCCTGCTCCCCGATCCGGGACCCGGAATCCATAACGCATTGATTCAAGGATAGACTGGATTCCCCGATCAAGTCAGGCAATGACGAAACTGTGAATTTTGCAGTTGCCTCCTTTGACAAGGCATATCGGATGATTAAACTTAACATAACAAACAATTAATATTAACCTGCCCTAGAAAAGGGGCCATGAGCCGGGTTGCAGATGCTGCGCCCGGCTATTTTTTTCTGCCTTACGGCAGATGAATGGAGGTAGAAGAAATGATGCATTTATCGGCAAACCAGGTCTCAGAGCTTAGTCCCATATACAATCCTGATTCCTATCAGAGGCTTGATGATAGCGACGACGGTCAGTTTTACAAGGTGGATCGTTTCGTAAGCCATCTTGACTCTCTGGCCCTTCAGACCGTGGAGGATGTGATAGGTAGTTTGATAATTGAGGATTCTCCTATTGTACTGGACCTCATGGCCGGATGGGATTCTCATATACCCGAGGGCTTCAAGCCCGGAAAGGTAGTCGGATTGGGACTTAATGAAAACGAATTAAAAAGCAACAAAAGCCTTGATGAATACGTTTTGCACGATATCAACAAAGACCCGCGGCTCCCTTTTTCGGATGCCTCTTTTGATGCAGTCATAAACAGTGTTTCGGTTGACTATATGATTCGGCCTCTTGAGGTATTTAAAGAGGCAGGGAGGATTCTAAAGCCGGGGGGACTTTTGCTGGTTATCTTTTCAAACCGCATGTTTCCTCAAAAGGCATTCAGACTCTGGCGTGAGTCAAACGAAGATGAAAGGGTCATAATAGTAGATGAATTCTTTAAGGAGGCGGGCGTCTTTGAAAAGACATCGCTCTTTATATCCCGTGGAAAGCCCAGACCCTCCAATGACAAATACGCATCCGAGGGCATCCCGAGCGACCCAATCTACGCGCTTTATGCAGAAAAGACAGGGGGGAACCCGGCAAGGAGAAAAAGGCCTGATGTCAGTGTGCGCTATCGGGAGCTACCTTCCGCAGAGGAGATCGCGCGCAGGGAAAAATCCGTAAAGGATACCCTTTGCTGCCCATATTGCGGAGAAAAGATGAGCAAGTGGCAGGTACCCGACAATCCGTTCTGTCAGACCTGGGACAATGATTTCATGTATATCTGCTTTAACGACAACTGTTCATATTATGTTAGGGGTTGGGATGTCATGTACAAGGGCACGAATCAGGGATTGAGTTATCGCTGCATGTTCAATCCGGTCAACGGATGCTGCTCTCCGATACCGGTTCCTACGCCCAATGCCCTCAAGGAAGGTATAATCTCCTAGCATCCAGGTGAGAGCGTGTTGAATAATTCCACACGCTTTCATTGGGAATAGACATTCATAGCGGCCCAGCCTGTCTCGGACCTCGATCCGGGAGCCGCTATCCAGACCTTGTTCCGGCCTTTGCCGGAATGAAGACCTGGATTCCGGATCGTGTCCGGAATGGCATGCGGGCATTCTTAACGGCCTGTAGCCGGTGATCGTGTGGGTTTTTCACCTCTAAGGCCTGTGCGCCTACACATGGTTTCTCAATTGCAGCGCTATCGGGTGCGGGTTCAGATATATCTGCTCCCTAAGGTAAGGCTTATCGTACTTACGAACATAATGATTTATCAGAGTGACCGGCACTATGAGGGGGACAAATCCTTCTCCGTACTTGCTCAGTATGTCAATGAGTTCGTCTTTTTCATCTGCGCTAAGGTTATTCTTGAAATAGCCCATGATATGGAAAAGGACATTTAGGTTCTTCTTCCGTGTTGTCTTAAGCCTGAGGGCCTCCATTAGAACCCCTTCGTATCGGGAGGAGAGTTCGTTTATCGTTAGAGATTTTCCATCCGCCACAAGCCTCCCCATGGCCCTATAATGCTTTTCGCTGTGGGAAAGTACGAGGAGTTTATGCCTAGTGTGAAAGCTGACTATGGCCCCCAGGGTCATCTTTTCTTTCTTAAGGGACCTCCAGCGTCTCAGAGTAAATATCCTCTCTATGAAGTTTTCTCTCAGCCCTGGATCGTGAAGTCTGCCGTCTTCTTCTACCGGTATAAGGGGAAAATGCTCCATGAAGGCCCTGGCGAACATCCCCACTCCCGACTTGGAAGGCATCCCCTCATCTGAATAAACTTTGACCCTCTCCATTCCGCTGCTAGGGGAATCACTCTTGAAGATGAATCCGCAGAGATCTTCTCCTTCAAGTTCAGTAACCCTTTTTTTTGCCCAGGAGACCATTCTATCGGTAAGGTCTACTTTCGATCTTATGGTCAAAAGGTGCGGGGACTCGGGATCTCCCACCAGCCTCATGGCCTCCCTTGGTATCCCAAGCCCGCATTCGACCTCGGGGCATACAGGCAGGTATTCAACATATTGGCCCAGAGTGTCCCTGACGAATCTATCAAGTTTGTGGCCCCCGTCATAACGCACCTCCCTTCCAAGAAGGCACGCGCTTATTCCAAGCCGTATCTTATCTTCCATTGCATTCGCTCCAGTGCTTTTATCAATAAATGCTAAGGCGTTACGAACTACGAACGATGAAATCCCCGCCACCCCTTTCTCCCCCTTCGAGGGGCAGGGAAAAGGGCATTTGAATGTATTCCAGATTAACATCAGAGAAAATCCGGGGCAAGATGAAAGGTTGTTTCACTTGACCGTGCAATATGATATTAATTTAAGATGAAGGATTAAGGAATGCTTCAGAAAATCAATGAGCTTATATCGGAGATGGATATGTACGTTCTTGCCACTTCAAGGCAGGATCGGCCCTATTGTTCGCTTATGGCCTATGGATGCGGTAGAAATGGAAAAGACATATACATGGTTACAGGCCGTGGCACAAAGAAGTTTTCAAACATCATGGATAATCCATACGTAAGTCTCATGATTGACACAAGGGAAAGACACGGCAGGGAGGCCAGGAGTGAGACGCTGGCCCTCACGGTGGAGGGAAGATGCCGAAGGGTGGAGGATGCTGATGAGAGGACAGAGGCCCTGGAAGAGTTGACAAGAAGGCATCCCAACATAAGAAGTCTTGCTGAATCTGCTGATGCTGAGGTGATTTGCGTTGAGATATCCTCTTATCTATTGCTTGAGGGTTTGCACAGGGCCTT
>MNYJ01000026.1 GCA_001874005.1 Desulfobacteraceae bacterium CG2_30_51_40 | reverse complement strand
TTGCCGACAGAAAAACCGTCTCAATCCCCTCAAGGCGGGGCAGTCCTTCCGACTCTACCCTGGAATTCTCTTATGATATTATGTAGTAGCAGGGCCAAAACCGGGCATATACCCCAAAAAGGCATCCCGGGAATTCCTGAAGTGTATAAAAATGCTCCTTTCGATGCAATAACTTTTTGACATCACATTAGAAAAAGAAAACCGGGTATCGGTTTCGGCTGATCCTAACTAAAACAGGATGTTATCAAATTTCATTAGAATTAGCTTCCGATACCCGGAAAATTCATAATCGAAAGTCTCAATGAGAAATAATCTCTATACCTATTTGCCAAAAGAGGCCAAAAGGGGGCGGCTTCTTCATCCGCTCTGAGGCTATAGGGCATGGCCGTTAGCCCGTTGGACGCTCTAGCCCGCCTTATCAAAAGGATACATTGCGGCCTCTAGCCTCTGCTTTCTTCGATGTCGTCAGGATGAATAAGTTTTTCAGCCTCTGCGAGATAGTCGGGAAGTCTCTTCTTGAAGGTCGCTGCCGTGCACGCATCATGGTTATACCCAGAGTGATTGAGGTCGTTTCTTGCTCGCGACAGGTTTACCAGCAGTTCCGAGACGCCTGCTTCCTTTATGGTTTCTATTATCTTCTGTGTGGCGGCAGTGTCAGATGCGGCAGCTCCTATCCACTCTTTAAGAGGCAGGTTCTGCCTGATTATTGTGGATGCGGATGCACATCTATCCCTCATCTTCTGATCCATGTGATCGTAGCCCGTGTTTTTTACAAGAATAGCTATTACTGTTTCCTGAAGTATGGTGTAGGCCTGCTGAAGGAGGTTATGTTCCATACACCACCGTGCGGATCGAATCCCATCTTCCAGGTCATCACCGTTAAAATCATTTATCCTCTCAGAGATTTTTTCAAACAATGGCACAAGGGGGCTGAGCATGGTCAGGCCCTTGCACTGCTCTAGAGCCTGTTTGAGATATACCGCTGAAGAGCTTATCGAAGGCCCCCTGCAGGTAGCAAGGTTTTCGGAAAAGGTATCGAGACCCTTACTTAGATGGATTAGTGAATCGGCGTCTCTGCGTATCTCCGGGCTGGCTTTCTTTATGGGCCGCACGAACCTTTGGGTAAGTTCCTTTATCGCTCCTGCGTCTCCTGCCTGAAGGAACTGCCGGATGGCGGACGTCCAGTCAAGAAGGTCTGCAAAAGGGGTTAGATCAAAGACGGGAACAAGCCGCTGCTCGATCGGCATTTTCTCAACCACCCAAGACGGTCCAAGTTTTTCCATGGCGCCGTAAAATATCCCTTCAACCCGAATGTTTTTAAGGGTCTTGGCATAGTTGAGCACTGCAAGCGCCAGCATGGGGATGGATCTGAAGGCATGAGTGATGTCAAAGACAACCGAATCGCCTTCCTCCAGGGAGTCGTAAACCAGATTGAATATATCCCATATCTCCTTTTCGTCTTTGCCCTCGGGGATCGGAACCATACAAACCTCAGGCTCAAGTTGGAGGGACAGGATGCCGGTTTCAAGACCTTGCCTTTTCAGTATGTTATTTGTATTTTGCTCCAGGTGGCCGTCGTTAACCCAGTTCTTTTTCCTGGCCTCGTCGGTTGCGAATATATAGATTCGGTCGGCAAAGCTCCATGTCTGGCAATAATGTTTGATTGTGGCCTCCTGCACGAATCGCACAGGGCGGGACTCCATCTCAGTGTTGTAGTAAATGCATTCCTTATAATCAGTGGTTCCGACAAAACTGAGGAATACCTTTCTCATAGGAAAAACCTCCTAAACTATCAATCAAATGAACCAGTTCCGCGGCAGAGCTTGTGCCTATGCACACACCAGAAGCGGCCCCCAGTGCCTTCTCACGCCCCGTATCTTCTAAACCTCACATGCATAAACTCATGGGTGAGTCGGACGGTTCCGTCAGGCCCGACATTTTCTGCGGCCTTTCTTTCGGTTGTGGAATAGATCGGGCACAGCCCTTTGCTCATTGAAAATCTTACAATCAGATAGCAGGCTCCGAAGTCCCCTTGGACAAGCACAAAGTCTCCGGGTCGAGCCGATTTTTCGATCCATGCCTTAAGGGGCTCAAGGTAGCATTCCAAGGAGTCCAGTCCCGGCGGAATATCGCTCCAGAGCGCCTGAAGTTCAGGTGGAAGCGCTACAATACGTTCCACCCCCAGGGTGGATATTGCATCCTTTTCCTGGAGGCGGGTGAATGAGTGACTGAAGAGCAAAAAAAGCTTTTTGGTCATCTTTCAACCTATTGATATAATGATAAAACTGTTGCCAATGGGCTCAACCATAACCCGGGTATCAGCGGATTTCTTCTTTTTTATCTTTGCTACTATGTTTGGGGGCATCAATTCTTCTATTTTTCCTTTTATCTCGGCTTTTTTATTTTGAAAGGTTGCCGTGATAGTCTGGTTTCCAGGTGAATATGTCAGATGTGCATTTTCCCATGTCTGCCTCTTAGGTGGTTCGCTTTTGGGCGACGGGGCCTTTTTCTCGGCTTCAACTCCTTGGGCTTCAGACGGTTTAGTCCCATGAGCCTCCAGAGTCATCTGCCCATACCCGACTGCTGTCTTTGCCCCGAATCCAAGCCAGTCAAAGGCATAAGCAAAGGCCTGCCCCAACATCGCCTTCCATCTCTCTTTGCTGTGGTCACTTGTGCCCCCTGTTGGGGCATATTGGACATGAAAGCGGAAAAGGCTTCCAGGAGGGACCGTCAGAAATTGATTGGGCACAGGCTGCCCGGAGTCGTGAGGAGTTTTCCCATCCTGATAATAGTGGCCGTAATGCGGCGTGAGTATATCCGCAGACAGGGTGTCTCCGGGCGGCATGGGAAAGACGTCCCAGAAAACAAGCGCCCCTCTGTTGTGTATCTTCTCGCGAAGATCCTTGTTTTTAAGAAGCCCTTCCATGAACCCCTTGGGGTTGCTGCAGTAAGCCTCAGCATCCCCTTTTGACGCGGCGGCCTGTTTAATAAGGGGTTCAAGCAGGGAAATCATGCTGCCAAGTTCGGCGGAGTTCACCCAGGATGCCAGGCTCTGCTTCAAGGAGCAGGCCCTTTCCTTCAGAAATTTGGCTTTACTTCGGCTTTCGCCGGAAAGGTAGGCGCTTCCGCCCTCAAAACCGAAGAGTGACCAAACCTCAAGTATATTCCATGCGCCAGAGTGCTCTCCTACAAGGGCGAGTTCCTCGCAGGCCTTTTTAAGGACTCCCTTCACCCCTGAACCGGGCAGGTAGGGGAGGCCGTACGGCTTGAGGAAGGAAAAGCCGTTTTCCAGAGGGTGCTCTATACCTATTCCAGTGAGAAAGGGCGCCGTTGACCTTGCATCAAGGGATAGAATATTTTCATTTAATAGATCCGCTTGGTGCCTCTGCCTCTTCAGCATCTCTTCCAGCATGCCCTTTGAGTCTTTGATGTGCCAGGAGCGCTCTATCGCATGAAACTTCTTGTCTTTCGGCAATGTCCAGTCCGTTTCATTCCATACCGGGAAGAAGAGTTCGAAATTGTGACCCGGGGGCATGGCTGTATTCATATATGGCGCTGCATAGCTCGGTATGGCGGCAACGGTATTCTGCGCGTTGGCCTGCCGCGACCCTCCTGCTGCGTGATGTGCGCCTTGAGTTCTTCTTTGTCCAAAGTTCATAATGAGTCCTCCAGTCTAGAGCTACTTATCGGCCAGGGCTGAGGCGAATTGTCTTAGCCACTTAAGAAAGGCCAATGCCTCTTCTGTTGCGCGCCTGTAAGTAAGGGAATCCCCGCTGTGAAGTTTTTTCATAACCCTCTGGAAATCCGCTTGTCCCATTTCGGCGAACCCCTGCTTGGCGAGCCAACGGCAGATGTGGTCAAGAATAAAAGAGTGTTCAGCTTTCCCTTTTTGCTTATAAAAGGCCAGAGTCTGCATAAGCCCGTTATTCATTATCAATGCCGGAGCCGATTTAGTCAGATTCGCATAGGCCTTGGATTCTTTCCCCTCTTCAGCGCACTCCCAGGCGAATGCTGCCCTTTGCTGATCAAGATCTCTGTTAGCCATTTCGGTATCCTCCTTTCTCAATCAGGCGGTGACGGCCTTGAAAAAGACCTGTCCCCTGCCGGTTGTGGCGTCCCCGCCTATCTGAATCATCTGACCGTCAAGGCCCTTGAAGGCATCACTGACTTGCTCACCCTTACCGTGAAGGGTCCAGTCGCAAACCTGGGATGCCTCTAATCCCCTGTCCCTGGTTCTTTCCTTGGAAGCCATCAGAAGGGTTATGAGGATACTTTCAGGCGGGAGGTTTTCAGTGTAAAAGAGTCCTCCGTCCTCAGCAGTGCCGGATTCATCGCTTATGCGCACATGGGGTTCCACGACGGTTGCGTTTCTAACGAAATAGGAAAAGTCCTCTTCCGGAAGCAGAACCAGGTCATATTTGAGCTTGTTTCTGAAGAAGTCAAAGGCTTCCCCGGCGGGAAGCGCCTTTTCGGCAAGCCATGCGGCGGCCCTTTTTACAGGCTCGCTTTGAGCGCATGTGAACTCAAAGTTCTCAAGCAGGACCTTCCCTTTTTCGAATAAGCCCGCAGTGGCGCAGCTTCCTTCGGTAGGAGTGGGGATTGTCCCCCAATCCACCTTCATTTCCGATAGCTCAAGGACTCTCAAGGCCTTGGCCATGACTGTAGGCGATGTGGCATAGACAAAGGCCCTGGTTGTGCAACGGACTGGAAAGGCGAGGATCTGTGCGTCTGAAAAGCTTACGGCGCCGGCGAATTCATCGCCTGCGTCAGGGGAAGGACCAAAAGCCCTTTCAAGCAACTGTATCTTTTCCTTGTCGCCTTTCATGTAGGCCAAAAAGTGGTGCCTCACCGCACCCTTAAGCCCCGAACCTGCAATCTGGGGATAATCGGTGTGGCGCTCCCTCTGGATGGGGTTGTCAATTATGCCGATGGAGCTGCCTGCGCCCATGTGGACCGGGCTTACACAGTAAACAAAAAGCGGGACTTTTTTTTCAAACATGGTGTAACCTCCTATTCAAGATAAACCTATTGAAATCATCTGTTCGGCCAGCAGGCCGCGATTATATTGTTGAAGCCCTCCGCTCTTCTTTGCGGAAAGACCCTTGATGTCTCTTCATCCCAGAGTCCGTTTGAGACAAGCTCTCTTAAGGCCTCTACGTCGCCTTCCATATCTTCAAACCAGTAAACTGAGGCTGCCGGGACGGCCTTCATGGCCTGTTTGGGTCTTCTGGTCACAAGGTCCCACCCGCTTATGACTTCGTAGGGACTTAAAGATGCGCATACCAGTTTTGCCTTGAGCGAGCCTGAACTCCACTCAAGGGTTTCATCCTGAGTTCCCGGCGGGAGCCACCCCTTGGGAAAAAGCCCCGGCGTGGTAAGAACCAGCTTGAAGCGCCTGGAGCGGGCTATCTCCTGCCAGTCCGGCTCCGGTATTACGGCCTTGCAAAGTGACATTACGGCACCCCTTCCGTCGCCGCCGAACCTTACAACCCCTGGGGAGGAAAGCAACCCTTGGTCTCCGATCAACCCCGTAAGGAAACCCACATTCTTTTTCAGGGCAATGGTCTCGGTGGTATAGATTCTTCCCTTGTCAGTGCTTCGTGTCTTTGCCGACAGGGCTATCCCAAGCCTCGGATCACGCTCCCAAAGATCAGATACGGCCATGACAGACAATTCTTCAAAAGGCTTACCTTTTAAATACCTTTTAAGTCCTTCGGGGCTCAGCCAAAGCCCTTTGTCAGGCTTGCGGGGAGTCACTTGCGCGAGCACTGGAAGACGCCTCAGCGGGTAGCCTGAGGAAAGCTTCTTGTTGACAATGGTCGGCGTCATATAGGTCAACTCTGCTCCCTGCCCTGTTGATACAAGATCGGCCGGCAGAGGGAAGACAGGTCTTACGGCACCATTTGCCTTCAATCCCACCGAGAAGAAGCTGAGGCGAAATAAGCCTGGTCTTTCCGGCGATCCCAATGCCTTTCCGGCCGCCCCTTCAGGCAGGACGTTGTTTCTGTAATCCTCAAAGGAAATACCTCCGTACTCTGCGAGGATCTTGGTGCGCAGGGCGCCTGCCGCAATGGAGGGCCAGGGGGGCATGAGGGCCTCTCCGTGGTCGCCCGGACCTCCGAAGAGCTTGTTTCCACGAAGATAGAACACGTCAATAGGTTCCAAGAAAATATACTCAGTCATCTTTATTCCTCCCTGTTCCCAAAGGGCGTAAACCTTCCCTCGCGTGCCAGGAATTCAGCTACTGTAAGAAGTCCTCTCAACAGGACCCGTCCGTTCTTTCCTTCTGCCAACGCTGATCCTATAAGTTCGGTTACATCATGCGCGGTATCCCTGCATGGCGAGTTATCCTTGCCCTTGTATTGCCTTTCAAACTGGTGGATCATGTTGGCCTTTAGGAGTGTCTTATAAGGCTCGATACCTCCTAGCATCTCCGGCTCAGGGAGCCCTTCGGCCCATTGCTGTGTCAGATAGGCCGCACGTCTGCTCATGCCGTCCCGGCCGAGGAGATTCCTGAGTTCTATA
The DNA here is from genome assembly GCA_001874005.1 of Desulfobacteraceae bacterium CG2_30_51_40. Lineage (GTDB taxonomy): Bacteria > Desulfobacterota > DSM-4660 > Desulfatiglandales > Desulfatiglandaceae > CG2-30-51-40. Next base: position 22,935 of record MNYJ01000026.1, on the reverse strand, counting down.
ACGGTCTCCATGGGCGTCCTGGCCGATGGGCTGTTTTTCCCCTTAAGTTGCCAGGGAAGGGTCAGCTCTGTTTTTCCGCCTGAGCGCTTCATCAGGGAAATGGAGAAGGAGTCCCTTCCGCTGTCCTTGGCCCGGCGCTCAGCCGCCCGCAGCTCCCTCAGCACCCCTGCAAGCGGGGCTGTGTGATGGGCTACCACCGCTCCGAAAGATGCGCTCGCCTTCCCGCTCATTACACGGTAAAGCCTATTGTTGATGAGGACATGGCCCCTTCTTGCCCTTATCATCGGGATATCATTCATGCCAAGCTCAACAAAGGGGGTGCTAAGGGCTGTTTTCGACTCAATCCCTTCTCCGCTGTAGATAAGGCGGAGCAGGAACATGCAGGGAAGAACATCGTCAATGCTTACCATGGCAAGGAGATCGTCTCCGCCGGCATAGATGAGCTTTCCCTTGAAGAAGTCCTCCACCACCATTGCGCAAAGCTCAAGGGAGAAGATGTTGAGGGCCGAGGATACAGCTACGTGCCTGGCCGGCGAAGGCGGTCTTGTCTTATCCAGAAATGGCGCGAACCAACCGGCTTCGCCGCTATCCGAAAGAGCGGCCCTTACCTGCGGATGCCATGTTTGTCCGTAGGTTACTGAGAAACGCGGGTCAAGTCCTGAAATCCAGGCCCCCATATTGTCTCCGTCCGCCATTATGAGGGCGTAATACGCCTCAGGCTTTGTCTTGACCTTACCGTTATTCTGCTGGTCCATCATCATCCTGCCCGCAAGATCTTCAACGCATTTAAGGAGCTTTGCAGCCTGGTCGTTTTCCTTTTCCTCAAGACCGCGCACAGCTTCCCTCCTTTCATCAAGAAATGACGGAAGTCTCTGCACAAGTTCCCTTACTTCTGGCGGCGCCCCCCCCAGCTTGCGGTGCAGAGAAAGCGGGAGGGCCGCCCTCGGCGACCGGGCCCCCAGTATCTGGGCTTGAAGTTTATTGAATGCATCGTTTTTGCTCCAGTCTTCGGGCTGCCTATCCAGCCAGGCTCCGATGGTGGTTGCAAGGGCCATGGTGTGTGTTGAAACCACATAGCGATCTGCTGAAATGTCAAGCGATTTCCTTATCTCCTCGACAAAGATGCTCGGCCAAAGACGCTTAAGGGTGCAAAGGCCGCAAAGATGCTCTCCCTTTCTTGCCCAGGCGGGTTTTTTTTCGGCAACCCTTGTCCAAAGGGTGTCCTTTCTCTCACCCGGTGAGAGTAAGAGGTGGTCCCTCTCAAGAGTCAGCCATTCCCGCTCTCCACAGACGCTGCATCTGAATCCTTCCTGTATGTGCTGATCAAACGGCCTCACCGACTTGGAAGAGGCGAAGAGCCTGTCTCCCAGGTCGTATAGCGCAGGATAGAGTACGCCGGGATTTGGTGGAAAAAACTCAGCTCCTTTTGATGCCTGTTTGCTGATAAGATTCCATATCTCGGAACCAAGGAATCCCGGTTTGGTGTTTAGAGAGTTATAGAATGGCTCCATGGCTTCGGAAAGTTCGGTTGTCGCTGCTACTATTCCTCTTGAATCCTCTTTCACCAATGACCAGGGCACAGATGCCCAGTGTACCTCTGGAAATGAGCCGAGCTGAGCTTCGAGTTGAGCGCCCAAGACCGAGTCCTCATTGTACACCTCCTCAACAGCCTCAAGAAGCATTGAAGCCGCCTTGACGGCATGCTGTCTAACCCATTGCCTTGCCCTGCCGGCGGCCTTTTCGGCAAGTTCTTTTGCAATGCCCGCGGGAACAATTGCGGTGAACTTGTTTGGAAGGGCAGCCCTGAAGATGGGATTGGCGTCGCTTTCCCTCTCGCTCAGTCTGTCTATGTAGCCTTCGGGCGGATTGACCCCCATCTCTTTTCTAAGCCACATATCCACAATGGGTATCCCTCTCAACTGGGGGAAGATCACCGAGTCAGGCCCTATATCCTCGCATACGGCCTTTATCGCTTCCCATGTGGTCATGGAAAGGAGGTGCGAGGCAGCCCACATGTCCGATACGCTCCGCGCCTGAGATATGAATGTCTGCACAGGCCCTATGCTCATTGTAAGAAGGGCCGGAATCCCCTCCGGATCAAGTGAAAAGGCACCTGCAAAGGCGCTTGCAAGACCCACATGATCCCAGATGGTGTGGTCGGGGACCCTGGTATCTGCAGGCAGGTAACGCCAGAGCGCGCCGAGGCCCGCATGGGGCGTTTCTGGCCCGTAGCGCCAGAAGGACAGAAAGGTCCGCCTCCAGTCTATCTCTGAATTTTCGTCTTTCATAATAAGGGATGTAAAATGGTTCAGGCTTACTGCTTTTATCTCCTTTAACGGGATATCCTGAAGGCTCAATAAATCGAGCGTATCGCCAGAAAGCGGGTGATAGAGTATCGGGTCCTTGGAGAAATTTACCTGACTCCAGGATGTATGATATTTACCGGGATCGGCCTTTGGAAACTGCGGCCTGTCGGCTGCTGCGGCCCAGCGGTCAGCCTTCCTCAGTATGGATTCGGTTTCCTCGGACAACTGTCCGCCGTGAAGAAGAGCCCCCCTTAGTTCCGCTACCGTCCCTCCTTCATGGCCGGAAGGGTCCCTCATGAGCACGATGGGCTTTTCCCCCGGATCATGATGAAAGGTAAATGTCTTATTTTTCCATAAGTTCTTGATGCGTGTCATGGTCAACCTCCGGCTTGTTTAAATTCGCAGCATCAATTGATCCAGATTCTTGTGCACCTCTTTCCACACATCCATTTGTTCTTTTAAGCTGAAGGTGGTTTTACCTAAATCTTCGGGTATGGCGCAGGGTATGTGGAAGGCTATTCCTCTGAATCTGTCCTTTGGGTGCTCTATGACCTTAAACCTTAGTTGATTGGGGAGTCTTGCTTCGTTCTTCCATGCATGCACCTTGTGGCGTTGGCCTGCCGGGTAGGCCAGGACATGTCTCTTTTCCATAGGGCCTGAACCTCCTCGAAAAGGCAGAGCGGTCCTGAAAGCCACCTTTATCTCCGCCAAATCCTTTATGACCTCAGTCCAGCTTCGCCTTGGTTGTTTCGTCGTCCAGATAAGCGCCCTTTCTTCACCATCCAATCCGATTGCATGCGGCCAATCCTTCTCAAGACAGGAGTGAAGCGGTCTTGAGTGGGCGCTAATGAAGGCAGAGTTCTTAAGCAGGGAAAAGGCGTCGGGCAGCCCTTCACCATCCAGGCAAACAGATCCCCAGCCGTTTCTTGATCTTCCCCCTATGGTCCCGAAGGCCTGAATGAGTTTGAAGGTGTTACTGAGTGGCTTCTCTTGCTCATTTGGGAAGGCGATGGATAGCTTAGTCCCTCCGTCTTTTCCGGGGGCGATGGCCTTTTCAAAGTTAAGTTTTGACTTAAGGCCTACCGGCCCATATCCAAGATACAGTGACGCATCCACATACATGCCGCCCTGGCCAACTTCCTTGTGGTAAACCTGGCCTGCGCCTGGAAGGCTCTTCTCGATCATCTTAGCCTCCCATGCCTCCAGCTTGATCCTCACCTGGCTGCTCATGGCCCAGCTATCATTATTTTCCTTGAGGGATGCATGGCCGAAGAGTCTTCCTTCTTCTTCACGCAGCTTCGAGGAGTCGTAGTCCACCGATGGGGACTTAGCCGCTTCAATACGCCAGAAATGCCTTATCAGGGCCTTAATAGGTGGGCTCCTCATGGCCCCCTTTCTTTCCGCATCCCCAAGAAAAGCGGGCGTGTTGAAGATCATCTTGAACTTCATCTGCATCATCTCTGTGATCCTCCTTTTCTTTTGAGGTTAACGTAATTTTATGAGACTATCTGGTTGGTTATATAAAAATACATGTTCATAGCTGCACAGGCCGCTGTAGTCTCTGTTTCGGCATTCGCCGGCATGACGACCTGGATTCCGGATCGAGTCCGGAATGACATGCGGCACATCCATATTTCGTTTTTCCCCAAAATGGGGCATCGCGGTTTATATGAAAATGTCCCTTGCCTCTTTTATTCTTTCCCATCGACCCAGGGGTGGGGGTGATTTTCATACTTCATTGTGCCGCTTTCAGGACATGACCGTCAGCACTGAATCATTTAACGGCATCCTGACGGTGATCTTCAAACTGATTTGCTAAAAAATCTCTATCCTTCCCAGTCCCATGGCCGCGCCCTTTCCCACATGCAGAAGGGAAGCGGCGTAAAGCCACTTTGCGAACCATTCCGGAGGATGGTCGAAATGGGCCTTTCCCACCAGCCCTCCCATGGGCACCTTTCTTCTCTGGCGGTTAGAATACCTTTCGTATTCTTTCCAGGAAATCTCCAGGGATAAAGGTGCGGGGGCTGTTGAAAAAAGGGATGCCAGGGCCTGCCAGGTTTCCTTTCCCAGGGCCTTTCCACCGGCGTAAAGGACGCTCAGGGCCTCCAGGCGCCTTGCGGTGCTTTCAAGCAGGAAGGGCCAGTCCAGTTCATCGAGATATTTGCCTTTTTTGCGAAGCCTGAGGGGAGTAATAAGATGGACTGCGATATCGCCCGGTGTAAACGTGGTGGCCTCCAGGATTTCTTCCAGACGCGATATGTCACAAGTATCAGACCGCCCAGCCTTGCCCTCAACGATGGTGTAGCGGGCCCTTTGTCTTCCGATCCCCGCCTTTTGCCCGTTTGCCAGTGCCTTTCTTATCAAAGGATAGAATCTCGCCAGATCACCCAGAAGAGTGAGACTTAGTTGATATGAAGCCTTTCCGGCAGGTATCTTGAAAGGATATAGGATGTAACCTCTAGGCGAATCGGAGAGTCCCGGTATGGGTGATTTCCCCTCAATAAGGATGAAGGCGGGACAATGTTCTTTGATTATGCAACGATTGCACGGCGGCCGTTTCTGGTAAGGGCAGGACAGGTTTTGAAGCTGCCAGCCAAGCATTCCGCGGAAGGTAGAGCCAAGGTAGGTCTCATCTTCTATATCTTCCAGCACCTTGATAAGAAATCCTGCTCTTGCCACCGGAAGAGATCCGAAAAGGTTTATAGGATCAAGTGATTTTTCTGCGCAATCCATAAGGTTTTCTCCCTTAAAAGAGATGGCTTTCGTTGCGACAAAAATGCCTGTGAGAGTAAATGACGGCATTACTCAAAAGAACTTCAAAATAAGATCATTCCTTTTACATGAAAAATGTGTTCAGTGGAAGAGAAAGATTAAGAAAACCCTTGACCGGAAAGCCATGTTTATTTAGGTTGCTTGGGCAGAATAGACGTTTTTTGGCTCTCGGTTCGCTTTGTCCCTTCAGGCTTAAAGGGGTTTTGGATTGGTTCAAAAGTCTTCTGAGAAGATCAAGATCAGCTTTCGTGAGGCATTGGGGCTTCTTGCTCCGTATGTCAAGGACCGCATCGCTGCGCAGATAAAGTCGGTCTGGGTCATAATCGTATATCTCATAGTCTTTCAGACACTCATTCTAGGAATAGCAATTTCTGACGCCTCCCTTGTGGCGGGTGGGATAGCCCTTGTAATAATTGGGCTTTCATTTTTCATGGAAGGCCTTTTTCTGGGGCTGATGCCGCTTGGTGAACTTGTCGGGGTAAAGCTCCCGCAGAAAAGCGGTATCACAATTATACTGGTTTTTTCAGTGGTTCTCGGCTTTGTCGCCACCATGGCCGAGCCTTCCATACAGGTGCTCCAGGCGGCAGGATCTTCAGTAAAGGCGTGGAACGCGCCTCTTTTATTTGTGCTCCTGACACGCTACGCGCATCTGCTTGTATGGAGTGTCGGGGCGGGCGTAGGCGTAGCAGTCGCCCTTGGCATGATGCGCTTTTATTACAATTGGTCGCTGAAGCCGCTGATTTATATCTTGATTGGGATACTTGCGGTCCTGTCCGCATTTTCTCTTTTCGACGGAAACATCCTCGGCATAACGGGCCTTGCCTGGGACTGCGGCGCGGTGACTACCGGGCCGGTTACCGTGCCGCTCGTACTTGCCCTGGGGATAGGCATCTCGCGCATGGTGGGCTCCGCTGAGTCCGGTGCAACAGGATTCGGAGTGGTTACCCTGGCTTCGCTTCTGCCGGTCATGGCAGTATTCGGCCTTGGCCTGGCGCTGAACGGCTCTTTACCGGGGCCGATGGATGAGAAGGCCTTTTTCAGCCCGGAGAACAGAAGTAAAGTCGCAGTCCTCTTTGAAAGCCCGGATGCCATGTCATGGTATGCGACGACGGAGGCCGGGCCGGAGGGCAGGAAGAGCTACTTTGAAGGAAGCGCTCAGAGCCCGGCTGAGTTTCTGAAGGAGCTTTCCATCACCCCTTTAAGGCGGAAGGCCCTTTTGGGAGATTCCGGCAATGCGCTCGAAAGATGGGTTGCCCTAAACGGCAGCGCCGAGGATCGTTCCGCAGTGTTCGGCGGGCCAGAGGCGGTGAAGGACGCTATAGCCGCATACGGCAGGGGACCACAGGCTGACCTGTCCATTGTCGATCTTGTCAAAAGGAATATGACAGCGGCTGCAAAGGCGATAATCTTTCTCATTGTTCCAATAGGGCTTGTTCTTCTGACCATAGCCAGACAGAGGCCTTCCTATCCGGATCAGGTGGTGCTTGGGCTTTTTTTCGCCATCCTCGGTATGGGCCTTTTCAGCATAGGTATCGAGGTAGGGCTCGGAAGGCTCGGTAACGACATAGGGACAAAGATTCCTTCGGCCTTCAAGTCAATATCTCTTCCCGATGAGGAAAAGCTTATGGTGGAGTTTGATCCGTCGGTTGTCCAGGAATCAATTGATCCTTACGGAAAAAAGCATTCTTTCTTTTTCGCGAATATGGAAGAAGGCGCGGTGCCCATACCCTACAATCCATCCGGGTATGATCCGAATGAAAGAACCTATCGCTACGTTCCGGCTAAGGGCCCCCTGTTCGGCAGGGAGGGCGGAATAACGGGGATAGCCGTGGTCCTGCTTTTCGCCTTCATCATGGGCTATGGTGCAACCCTTGCCGAACCTGCCCTCAATGCGCTCGGTAAAACGGTAGAGGAGATAACGGTGGGGACCTTCAGAAAATCCCTCCTCATGCAGGCCGTGGCCATAGGAGTGGGGGCCGGGATAGGCCTCGGGGTTGCGAAGATAATCTGGGCAATACCTGTATTCTGGCTCCTTGTGCCTCCCTATTTGTTTCTTGTCCTGCTGACCGTCCTTTCAAGCGAGGAGTTTGTTAATATCGCCTGGGACAGTGCAGGTGTTACCACAGGCCCTATAACCGTGCCGCTGGTTCTGGCGATGGGACTTGGAATAGGCAATCAACTGGGAGTAGTGGAGGGATTCGGAATCCTTGCCATGGCTTCTGTCTGTCCGATCCTGACTGTTTTGCTTCTGGGGCTCAGGATAGAGAGAAAGCGTGCCGTTGCTCTCAAGAATGACGGCATTGCCGATGAAGACGGGCTGACAAAGTGACAGGGAAGAAAGGCATATATTCATGGGTTACGGCCTTTCTTTACAGGGGGCTGTCACGCGGGGTTATGGATGCCTTGATAGAGGCAGGTGTTTCCGATTTCTCGCGCGCAGCGGGAAGATGCATCGTGCGCGAGGAAAAGGGTGGACTTCTGTCGCTTGTTCCCGGACGTGATCTAACGGAAGACCCAATTGATATTATTTCATTTATGGCTGAGGCAAAAAGCGCACCCTCTATGCTTACTCTCATTATTGAAACGGGAGGGCTGGCCACGCCGGGGAGAGGGTCGGTGTTCTGCGAAGAGATCCGCCTCTTGAGGAGCCATGAATCGTTTGCCCCTTCGGATTTGAAACCTCCCGAAGAGAAGGAAGAGAAAATTGAGCAGATTCCGCTTGCCAGGACGAGAATGACAGGTATCTGTTGCATTGTTCAGAATGGTCAGGGAAACAGAGTCGGCCGTATAGCCCTTGATACCGGAGTCTGCGTTCCTTCGATCCATCTCGGCTACGGCACAGGCGTCCGGGACAAGATGGGGCTTTTGAGGATAGCCATCCCTGCCGAAAAAGAGATCATAACATTTATAAGCCGCGCCCATGACGCCGATACGGTTATGGAGCTTATGATTGAGGCAGGGAAACTTGATCAGCCCGGTAAGGGTTTCATCTTTTCTTTTCCGCTCAAGCAGGGGCTCCAGAACATCAAGGTGAGCCGCGGAGAGAGGCAGCATGCGGCGAGCATTGATCAGATCGTGGCCGCTATTGACGGCATGAAAGGGGGCTCGGAGTGGCGCGAGAGAACCAACATCCTCACTAGAAACGGCATTAAGAAAAGATCCTACCTCAAGGGTCTTGCTGATATGACTCTCATCTGTGACGAGGGTTTTTCCGCGGACCTGATCAAGGCCGCCATGTCGGCCGGAGCCGGGGGCGCGACCGTTTCCAGATTCAAACAATCAGCCGGCAGTGAGTCGGAGCAGGGAAGGCGGGCCGCCTCCCGTGAGATGTGCAGCATGGCTGTTTCCGAGGCATCCATTCCCGGCATAATGGAAGCCCTTGAAAAGGCAGGCGCCTTTTCGGATGAATGCAGAGGCCAGGTCTTTGTGCGGCCTATAGAGAAGGCCTTCACCTACGTCCGCAGGAAATAGCGGGCCTTGTCCTTCCTTTAGCGAAGTATCTTCAAACTCTTAAACGAAATCCAAATATAGCGTTTACGGGAAGTTGACCCAACACAAACTCTTTCCTTTTCAAACTCGCAACCCGTCCTAATCGCCACCCAACAATTTTTCCTCATCCTCCTAAAGAAGGATAGGGGATTTTAGCGGCCTGTCCTGGCCCGGGAAAGATTGTTCTTATCCGAAAGGGGGTGGTTAGGCGATCCGAAACCAGATGATGCAGTTGAGAAAAGACCAGACAATAAAAACCGTATTATAAATTAATTTAAGGAGATGAAAATGAAATTTAAAAGGCTTACCGGTGTTATATTTTTAGCAATGGTATTTATGTTCGTCGCCCCGGCTTCCGGTGTGGTTCATTCAAAGGCTTCTGTGAAAGCTCCGAAGTATATATTCTTCTTTCTCGGAGATGGGATGTCCGCTTCTCAGATTCAGGCAACTGAGGCGTTTCTCGCTACCCAGTATGCCCTTGACAAGGAATGGCCCATCGGGCCTTCTGCGGGCCAGATATACTCAGAGTATCTTCTCAACTCATCCAACAGACTCAATATGAGTAGAATGCATGTAGCAGGAATGCAGACCACATACGACTCCTTTTCCCTTATGACTGATTCTGCGTCCTCAGCCACCGCCTTTGCCTGCGGTATTAAAACGGTCAGCGGGACAATAGGCATGGATGACACCAAGACATACAGTTATAAGAGCGTAGCCCAACTTGCTAAAGAACAGGGAAGGAAAGTAGGGGTACTTACTAGCGTTTCTCTGGATCATGCTACGCCGGCGGCTTACTACGCGAGTGTTGCCAGCAGGTCCTACATGAACAGCATCGCCACCCAACTTGCCGAGACCGGGTATGAGTTCTTCGGTGGCGGTGGCTTTGTGGCTCCTGCCAGCGCCAACAAGACAGGCGATACGGCCAACAATATATGGGATCTTCTTGCTTCCAAAGGCTATGAAATCCGTAATACCAAGTCATCTATCCTTGCCCTCAAGGATGCCCCCAGAGACAGGGTTGTGTGCATCAACCCCACCCTTGATGACAGTTCAGCCATGCCCTATGCCATAGATCAACCCAAGGAGAATCTCTCGCTTTCAGAGATGACCGAAGTTGCCATAGCAAACCTCTATACCGGTTGGGTTGAGGACTGGAGCTGGTGGGGAGACGACGAATCAAGCGACAATGGTTTCTTCATCTTTGTCGAAGGTGGCAAGATTGACTGGGCCTGTCATGCAAACGACGCAATGGCTGCCATCGGCGATATGCTTGATTTTGACAATGCGGTAGGTGTCGCCATGAATTTCTACAGGAATCATCCCAGAGAGACCCTCGTTCTTGTTACAGGCGACCATGAAACCGGTGGTATGAGCATAGGGCATGCTACGACGGCATACAAGGCGTATTATGAGCGGCTCTTTGGTCAAAAGATGAGTTATGAGAGCTTCACTGCTAATGAGTGGGCTCTGCACAAGGCGGCTTATGAGACCGCTACTTGTCCCAATGTCGCAGCGCCTGATAATCTGGCTACTAATGCCGAAATGGTAGAACTTCTTGAAGAGGCATTCGGAATAGTCTGGGATGAACTCAACGATTATCAGAAGGAAAAGCTTGAGGACGCCTACGACAAGTCCCTTTGTGGAGCCAACGACAACAGCGATGCCGAGAACAAGCTTCTTTACGGCGGCTACAATCCAATCGTCGTGACAATTACCCATATTTTGAATGAGCAGGCAAGCATAGGGTGGACCTCTTACTCGCATACGGGGGTGCCGGTGCCAATATTCGCTCACGGCGTTGAGGACTATAGATTCTCGGGATTTTATGACAATACAGACATCGCTAGAAAAATAGCAAGGGTAATGGGGATTACTAAGCATCTTCCCATAGAGAAGTAACATCAACGCAAACCCTGATATATTAAAAATCGCAAAACGGCGTCTCTTATTAGAGGGGAGCCGTTTTGTTGTTCAAACGCTCATGACAGAAATATTTTGTCGCCCCCGCTAATGAAAATCCTCTGCCGGCTCTACACTCTGCGAGGTCGCAGATTTCACTCCCCCCTGTGCGGGGGAGGGTCGGGGTGGGGGGTGTATTTTCACGGTAAATAATCCTGGACGAGGTCTAACTGTTTCATATGAATCGCGAATGGATCTTCTCGATAATTCTTGCTGGCATTTCTATCGGCCTTTACTTCCTTGATCTGTCGCGGGCTCCGCGCATGGAGTCAGGACTTCACGCCAGGGGGGCTGTCATCGCAGTTGACAACAGCAAGGTACGGAGGAATCTGATAGTTAAGACGGAGGAGCAGTTCCTGACAGTAAGGCTGCTTGACGGCCCGCACGCAAGCAAAGAGGTGTCAGTTACAAACATGCTTACCGGCAAACTTGAGTTCGATGAGTTTTACGAGGTCGGAGCTATTGTGCTGGTTGAATATGACGTTCGGTCCGGCAGACCGGCAAATGCCCTCGTAAGGGGCTACTATAGGCTCAGGATGGAACTGGTGTTGATTGGCCTCTTTGGGATTCTGCTGATTGTGGTGGCCGGAGCAACAGGGTTAAAGGCAGCGCTTTCATTCATATTTGCCGCGATGGTTCTCTGGAAGATATTCTTTCCCCTTATCCTCAGGGGCTACCCACCCCTTCTTATGGGCCTTGCCGTTGTCGCTGTACTTACTGCTGTCATAACCTTTTCAGTAGGAGGCCTTAACAAACGAGGTACTGCAACCTTTGCCGGCTCCATGATGGGGGTGCTACTTACATGCGGTCTTGCCGACCTGTTTACAGGCTCTTTCAAGCTTCACGGGGCGATCAGGCCGTTTGCAGAAACGCTGCTTTATTCAGGCTACTACAGCCTCAATCTAACCGACGTTTTTATAGCCAGCGTATTCATAGCCTCCTCCGGCGCGGTCATGGATCTTGCCATGGACATTGCCGCGAGTATGGATGAAATCAAGCGCAAACACCCCGAGATAGGATTGCTCGAACACATTCGCTCCGGCCTGAGGGTTGGAAGAGCCGTAATAGGAACGATGAGCACCACTCTGCTTCTTGCTTACTCAAGCAGCCACCTGGCAATGTTTCTGCTCTTTATGGCCAAGGGAATGCCTGCGCAAAACATCCTCAACGCGCCGTTTGTTGCCGCCGAGGTCTTAAATATACTTGTGGGCAGCTTCGGGCTTGTTACTGTTGCGCCTTTTACCGCTTTGGTGGCCGGTTTCTTGTATCAGAGAAGATCGAAGGCGGGTTAGCGGTTTGTAACAGATATTGATATTTCTTCCTGTTTTTCTTATGATCTTTTAACTGGTTTAAGATTTAAAAGAATTCTTTTTTGAGGGGCAATGGCATTTTGGTTGCCCTCCTAACGGCCAGCTCTTAACTGCCCGGAAGAAGGGTGCGCAGGATGAGCCGAGATGAAGGGAAATTGGGACAGAGTTTACAGGTTGGAAAAGCTGATCGCGTCTGAGGAGGGACCGCTTCCTCTGGAAAAGGCCTTCAGAATTGTCAACGGGTTACGGGAGGAGGCTGTTGCGCTAGGGCGATGGGCCTCGGGTGATCCTATGGAGGGTATTGAAGTAGATATTAGGGTTGCAAGGATTCTAAACTCATGTTCAAAACACTCCTTGTCAAGATAACCCGCTCTCTGACGCTCAAAAAAATCCCCCACGTGGTAATCGGTGGGCAGGCCGTCCTCATCCACGGAGAACCCCGGCTTACAAGGGATATAGACGTTACTTATGATCTTACCAACCCGGGAATATGATGCGCTTATATTCCCGGGGGAAGCTGCTATGAAAATGCCGGTTGAAGCCAGGGTGAGGCTACAACCGGCGCGTTCGGGAGACGCCTAAATGGGCTACTTCTTCGGATGCCGCGGGTTGGCCACTCCTTCCGTGGGCCGACCGAAGGATGCGGTGTCAAGGCCGGCGAGGGGATGGCTTCTTGCGTACATGGGTTTAAGCTTTTTTGCCCTCACATAGGGGTAGTATTTGGTTATTGCGTCCTGGCTGCGATCAAGCGGGACTTCCTCAATCTTGTAGCTCGTTACCCCGAGGCCGTTTTCAACTCCACCGTAAACCTGCGCCTCAATGTCTTTTCCCTTTATGATGTTCAGTTTTTTAGACCCGGGGTCGAGCGCTCCATATTCCTCTGCTTCTGAATTGATCAGCCCGGGGGCCTGATTCATCATGTCTATACAGGCCTTGTCCACCGCCACAGGGTCATAGGAGGCAAAAATTCCAAGGCCGTTTACAAAGGGGGTATCGGTCCATCCGTAGCAGTCGCAGCATGGGGTGATGTCCATTGCGTAATTCATGAAAAACATTTTTCCCGGCTCTTTGGTCATGGTGACTGCGAGGGCCGAGTCCGCTATCCTGCGGCCAAGGGCCGGCAAATGATCAAATCGCTGTATACCCTTTACGCCGGCCATATTGACGCAGAGGTTGGCGCATGCAAAGCAGTAAACGCAGGACTCCTGATCTATCTCAATAGTGTTTTCAAGGACCTTGATCGCCCCTTCGGGGCAGCAGTCCTGACACACCTCCCACCACTCGCAGCCCTCCTTTCCGGGGCAAATGGATGTGTCTATTACGGGCTTATCGCCCGCAAGCGCCCCGTGGAGGTTCATCTTCCCTCTCTTACTCGCGCAGCCGACACCGATATTTTTTATGGCAGCCCCGTAGCCTCCTGCAGGGTGTCCCTTGAAGTGGGCAACCGACAAAACAGCATCAGCGTCGGCAATCGCCCTTGCCACAAACTGCTTGTTGAGATAGGTGCCGCGGCCATTGAGCTCCACTATTACGTCATCGGTTCCCAGCCAGCCGTCGGCTATAACGACAGGGCAGTCCATGGTTCCGTGGTTGAAGCCGTTTTTGTTTGCGGTCTCAAGATGATCAATAGCCAGTGTCCTGCTGATCCAGGGATGGTATGGCATAGTGGTTGTGTCGGTTACAAACGGCCTGCACCCACGATCCTTGATGGCCTCCACCAGCGTCCGGACTATGACCGGCCTAAGATAGCCCACATTATAAGCTTCTCCCATGTGGGTCTTGACGGCGACTATGTCGCCGTGCGAGAGTTTATCAAGCCAGCCTGAATGCTCAAGAATCTGCCGGCCTTTTATAGCGGTTGACTCCAGGAAGCGCTTTGCCCTCGCATCCATAAACCATATTTTAGCCTCTTTCATCTTGGGTGTACCTCCTGATTTCCTTTATAAAAAGCCAGGCTTCTTTTGCCAGAGACTTAGGCCTTCTTGATGACTTCTATTGAACGTATCAGCCAGAAATCCGGGGTAGGTGCGGCTTCAGCCGCACGGGAACCGTGCGCCCTGCGCCTGAAGGCGCATCTACAGAAGCTGATTCCTGGTCTGCATGTCCAGGTCTGCGCAAAACCAACCCTCCAATTTTTGAGCTGATATTATTTTGTATCAATACTACTTGTGCAATCTGAGCACAATGGTGTTTCTCTATCTCATTTCCTGATGGACACTATCTAACGGTCATGCCCAAATGGGGCATAACGAAAGATGAAAATCACCCCCACCCCACCCTCCCCCGTGGAGGGGGAGGGAATAATGGCGACGCATCCCGACGTTTCGACGTAAAGGTGGAAGGGGTAAAGCAAAGGGGCATTTCCATATAAACCCTGATGCCCTGGGGGAGCAACGAAGAATGAAAATGCCGTACGTCTTTGCGGACTTGATCCGGAATCCAAGCCGTCATTCCGGCGCAGGACGGAAAAAAGACTGGATACCGGCCTAAACCCTGCATCTGCTCAAAATGATTCCGCCTGCAAGAAAGAGTAAGGAGATTGATATGATACCAATCCTTGAATTGCCACTTAGAAGCCCAATCTGGCCCACCATGATAGGCCCAAGGATTCCTGAGAATTTTCCCAGGAGGTTGTACAGGCCGAAGAACTCTCCGCTTCTGTCTTTGGGGGTAAGCCGGGCGTAAAAAGATCTTGAAAGGGACTGGATTCCTCCCTGAACCAGCCCGATCAATGCTGCAAGGACATAGAATTCTTTCCCTGATGACATCTTTGCTGCAAACGCTATCACCACAAGATATACGACTATGCAGATATAGATCCCTGTTTTGGGACTGAAGCGCTTCGCGATCTTTCCCATGATAAGCGCGGCTGGGAACCCGATGAACTGAACAAGAAGAAGTGCTCCTATGAGGTCCCCGGCGCCGATGCCGATTGAAAGCCCGTAATCCACGGCCATCTTGATCGTGGTTCCGACTCCGTCGTTATAGAGGAAAAAGGCCAGGAGAAAAAGGGCCGTCATCTTGAAATTTCTTACTCTGGAAAAGGTGCCGGAGAGTTCATGCATAGCGCGCCCAATGCTTCTCAAAAGTGGAAGCGGCTGTTTCATATATGTCAGGGGTTCCCTCACAAAGACGAAAAGCGGGATGGAAAAGATCGCCCACCAGAGGCCTACGGAGATAAAGGCGTACTGCACGGCCTCAATTGCGCTTGAAAGCCCGAAGAAAGAAGGCCTTTGATACATCAAGACGTTTATGCCGAAGAGCAATCCTCCGCCAAGATATCCCCAGGCATAACCGGAGGCTGAGACCATATCAACGTTATCCTGGGTGGTGATGCCGGGAAGGAGGGAATCATAAAAACTGATGGAGCCGGCAAATCCAAGAGAGGCAAGGGCGTATATGATGGAGGCGAGAAGCGCTCCACCCTGCGGAATCCAGGCAAGCATGATGGTGCTCAAGATGCCGATCCCTGAAAAGATAGCCACAAACCTCTTCTTAGTGCATGAGGCATCTGATATCGCCCCCAGCATGGGAGCGGAAAGGGCAATTAAAACGGCGCCCAGGGCGTTTGCCCAACCAAGATAGGCCGTAGATTCCGTGGCCTTCATGCCCGCGCTGATATAATTTTTGAAGTAAAGGGGGAAGAAACCTGCCATGACCGTGGTTGCGAAGGCGGAATTGGCCCAGTCATAGAGGACCCAGCCGAAGACGGCCGATCTATTATGATCACCGGTGCCTGCAGTGTCTTTGTCCTGTTTACTTTTGGCGCCAAGGCCCGCCTTTTGCGGTTCCTCATCCATTAAGGAAATAGCCCCTTCCCTTTCTCCCCCCCTTTACCGTCGAAACGTCGGGATTCGACGGCATTATTCCCTCCCCCTTGACGGCGGAAGGAAGGGCGGGGGGTTACGAATTAAGTATCCCATAAGCGCATTCGGGCCGGTCAGTCATAATTCCATCTGCCCCCATATTGAGAAGCCGCTTAATCTCTTCTTCATCGTTGACCGTCCAGAAGTGGACCTCGATGTTCATCTTATGGGCAAGGGAGATAAGCTTAGGTGTAGCCAGAATAAAATCTCCGTGCCTAACAGGAATCTGCAGTGCCCTAGCGGTTGTGCAGTATTGCCCGTTTCCCCCATCCTGCACCCATAGATAAAACTTGAGTATCTCTCCGCTTGACATGCTCCTCGGCACCTGAGGCAGGTTATTTGAAATCTTCTCCATTATGGAGTCCTCCCCGGAGGCTAGAAGGGCATGGCCAGCCTTATGGTGCCTTTCTAAAATATCATAGACGATGAGTTCCCCTTTCGGGAAATCGTGCTTGATTTCGATGTTGAAGAAATGGTCGGGGTATCTTGCGCAAAGTTCTTCCAGGGTGGGAATCCTTCTTTCCTCACCCCTGTCCGGAAACCCTTTGCCGGCGTCAAGTTTTCTCAGCTCATCCAGAGAAAGTTCGCTGATTTTAAGATCAAGGCCGCAGGTCCGGAGTGTGGACTCATCATGATGGACGACCGGAACACCCTCGCGGGAGAACCATATATCGAATTCAAAGTATTGAACAATGTCTCTTGCGGCGTCGAAGGCCTCAATCGTGTTTTCGGGGTGGCCGTAAGAGGCCCCGCGATGAGCGAAGAGGCGCGGGGGCTTTGATAGGAAGAAATCTGTCTCCATTGAGCTGCTCCAATTATTGATGGCTTCGTAAAAAGTCCATCTGCGGCGTTGCGCTGCATCCTTCGTCGTTGCGGCGTAGGCCTAACTACGCCTCACTCCTCAGGATTTGCGCGCCTTGCATCTGGAGCTTTTTACCTTGCCATCCCAATTTTGACTTTTTACGAGTTCACCAATTATTGAAATCGGTTAAACTGCTAAAGTTGTCAGTTTCACGGCTGGTGAACTTTCGTTTCACTGTAACCCTCCCCCTTGACGGGGTAGGGAGGGGTGGGGGTGATTTTCATTCTTTGTTGTTCCCCACCAGGGCATGGCAGTTAGAAAGGGCAGGAGGGCGGTCGGCGAAATTACTCATTATCTGAAGAGAACTCTCGAAGTCTTCCATGCCGAAGACCTCAAGGGTCACGACCCTTTCCGTTTCTCTCATTTGTTTAAGCCGGCTTACAACCTCGGAAATGACCGACGGTTCAAGAAACCTTATTGTTCTATGATCTGAACCGTTTTCATGACCGTGCAAGTGAATGACCCTCGCCATGGAAAGGTATCTGTCAAGATACCGGGTAACGGGGTAGCCGTAGAAGGCAAGATGCCCTATATCAAGACACACGGACAGGCCGTTTCTAAAGACTATCTCTTCAATCTCCTCATAGGGGTAGTCAAGGGTTTCAACGCAGAGCATCTTTGCAGGAACACCGTCTGAGAGGATCTCTTCAATTGACAACTGAAGGGCCTCCTTCCATCTTTTCATATCCCGAGCCGGCCTTTCCCCCCGCATCTCTCCGTGGAAGTGCACTATATAGGCGAAGGGGTCAATATGGCTTGTGATGTCAATTATTCTCAGTGCCGATATAACGGAGCGCCTTCTTACGCTTTCATCAGTATCGCCCAGAAACACTTCCGCGGTCATATGGACAGTGTAGGAAAAAGCAGAGCCATTTTTAATCCCGGCGAGTTCCTTTATCACCTCGCGGTCCGGGATGTTTGATTCCGTGCCTGTGTCAAATAGCACCAATTCCATGTCATCTACGTGCCGGGCAAGGAAGCGGGCATTGCGGCAGAGATCATCTGCGAGGATGTATGATGTCGTTCCCAGCCTGAATGGAAAACCGCCATTGAGGCTGGGAATCTCTCGGGCTTGATCTATCGTATAGGAAATAGTCTGCATCCTAGGATATAAGATTCAAATCCCTATCTTTTGCTGACGGTTTTCTCGAAAGGGGGCAGGATGCTTCGCTTCCGGGAATAGTGCCGACAATCTTAACTCTGCCGGAGACATATTCAAAAGCGCAGCCTTACACAATTCTGATACCCTCCTCTAAGATTTCCTTCACAAAGGGATTTTCAGGATTGAAATCCTCCGGGCTGAACGGAAGAGGTGAGAGGTCGCTGCTTACGGAAAGGGTGATGCGTCTGATCTTGGAACGATCATCAAAACGGTCCCCTGCAAAAGCATCCGATACGAGTGCTAAATCAATATCACTCCATTCATTGGCCCGGCCACGGGCATGGCTCCCGAATAAGACCGCTCTTTGCACGTGAATATCCTGGGCCTCCAGCGCACGAATATACCTTTCTATTATGCCCCGGATGTGATCAGGGATTTTAGCCATTGATAATGCTCCTTGATTCTTATAAATTTCCCCTCACAAAATTCTCTGGTGCACTTCTTTTGAAAGTCTTTCTTGTATTGCGGGTAGCGGACCTCCAAATTGAAATCGGATACCTCATCAAGAAAAAGAGACAGTTCTTCATTGAGAGGGACCCGGGTTTTCTCTGCTAATTTCAAAAGATTGTGTGTTCTAGGGGGCATTTGATTGTTGCTGTCTTTAACGAAGTGCGCCTTCAATGCTTTTTCAAGCACAAGATGCCCAAGGAACAGACACCAGTCAAACTTTTCTGCTGCGAAAAGCTTCTCCGCAGTATCCAGATCATCATCGGCGCTAGCGATCCAGTATTGTATGTGCTCCTCGATTTTCATCGGTTTTGAACCTAGTGAAGTGCAACTCCATGGCCCGAGGAGGGATCACACCAAGAACGTATTACATCCATTTCGGCATGATCATGAATTGTCCACAACCCCAGACCATGGTTGATTGTTAACCTGATGCGTCCGGCATGCTCATAACCATCATCAAATTCAGATTTTAATATATACTCTCGGTCCAAAGCAAAGTAAAGCTGACTCAGCACCTCACAACCGGTAAACGCTCAGTTTCAACTCAGGCGCCAGTTGCCAGGCCTAAGTATCCTCAACCGGAATGAGGGGATTTGCGATGAAAATGCGAAAAGACTCTTCACCTTTCCAAAAAAATTCTTGCATGCGGTTCCTTCGAGTGATAAATTTACTTTCTTTATGGCAAAAGGAATGTTTTCCAGTAACATCCCGAGAAGCCAACCTATATTTTTGATCTGGTATCAGGTTTGGTTCAATAAACCCGTTTGCAAACCAGGTTGGATGTGGAAATGGATTTTTCTCGGAAAATGGGAATAAAGTCAAGGTGGATGAAATGGCTGAAGCGAAAGTGAAAGGTAAGATCAAGATAGACAGGGAAAGGTGCAAGGGCTGTCTGCTCTGCATCGAGGTTTGCCCGAACGATAGGATCGCGGTTGACGAGACCCAGAACAAGAAGGGATACAATCCTGCCAAGTTCGTGGAAGAGGTTAAGGAAAATGAAAAGGGATGCGTGGGCTGCGCCCAGTGCGCGACCGTGTGCCCCGAGGTAGCTATCGAGGTGTATCGTGCCAAGTGAAAAAAAATTGATGCGGGGATCGAATGTAGTTGGAGAGGCGGCCGTCCGAGCAGGATGCCGTTTTTACGCGGGTTATCCTATTACGCCCCAGAATGAACTGCCGGAGTATCTTTCGGCCAGGATGCCGGAGGTGGGCGGCGCCTTTATTCAGGGCGAAAGTGAGATCGCCTCTATCAACATGGTGTTGGGGGCGGCGGCCACAGGGGTAAGGGCCATGACTTCGTCATCCTCTCCGGGGGTTGCGCTGAAGCAGGAGGGTATCTCTTACATGGCGGGGCAGGAGCTTCCTGCCGTGGTCATCAACATGATGAGAGGCGGGCCGGGCCTTGGAAACATCGCTCCTTCCGGCGCCGATTATTACCAGGCAACCAGGGGCGGCGGAAACGGGGATTACCGAACCCCTGTGCTGGCTCCTGCGGGATGCCAGGAATTGGCGGACCTGACCTTTACGGCCTTTGACATAGCCGACAAATACAGGACGCCTGTCATGATCCTGGGGGATGGCCTTATGGGACAGGTGATGGAGCCGGTGATATTTCCGGATCCCATTGACATCAAATCCCTTCCTCCCAAGGATTGGGCCTTGACCGGGTGCAAGGGCCGGAAGCCCAAGGCCATTTTCTCCATGCTTCTGGATCTCAATGCCCTTTACAACCACAATCTTCATCTGCAGGAAAAGTATGATGAGATCACGGCCAAGGAACTCAGGTGGGACACGGCTATGACCGAGGACGCCGAGCTTCTTGTGGTCGCCTACGGGACACCTTCCAGGATCGCCGAGAGCGCAATTGAGGAGCTGAGGGCTGAGGGCATAAAGGCAGGTCTCTTCCGGCCTATCACCCTTTGGCCGTTTCCCACTATCCCCCTGAGGAAGCTTGCGGCCAAGATAGGAAAGGTGGGTGTTTTCGAGTTTTCAATGGGGCAGATGCTAGATGACGTTATTATGGCGGTCGGGGAAAGGGCCGAGATATATTTCTACGGCGTTCCCGGTGGGATCATCCCCACCCCGAGCGATGTTGCCCGGTTCCTGAAGTCTTCCATAAAGGGAGACGGAAAGGTGGGAAGGAGGATAGAGGCATGAGCGCAGAGGCTGCATTCAAGAAGATCTTTGGAAGACCTGAATCTCTTAAGGAAAACTACACGCATTACTGCCCGGGATGCGGGCATTCGATAGCGCACAGACTTGTCGCTGAGTGCCTTGATGAGCTTGGGCTGAGGGAGAACACCATAGGCGTTCCGCCCGTGGGATGTGCGGTTCTTGCCTATAACTATTTCAATTTCGATATGATCGAGGCCCCGCACGGCAGGGCCCTTGCAGTTGCAACAGGCATCAAAAGGACAAATCCCGATAAGTTCGTTCTCACCTATCAGGGGGACGGGGATCTGGCCGCCATCGGAACCGCAGAGACCATACATGCCGCGAACAGGGGCGAGAAGATCAGCGCCATATTTATAAACAACGCCATCTACGGGATGACCGGCGGCCAGATGGCCCCCACGACCCTACTGGGACAGGAGGCAACCACCGCGCCCGGGGGAAGGGATTCAAGCCTTCACGGAAATCCCATAGATATCTCCGCAATGATTGCCGTGAGCAACGGCGTGGTCTATGTGGAAAGATGCTCTCTTGCCTCCCTTAAGCAGATACGCCAGGCCAAAAAGGCCATCAAGAAATGCTTCCAGGTGCAGTTGGACAAACTGGGATTCGGGCTTGTGGAACTCCTCTCTCCCTGCCCGACCAACTGGAAGCTTTCGCCCAAGGAGGCATGGGCGTGGGTAAATGAGGTGATGGTAAAGGTCTATCCCCTCGGAGTAATCAAGGACACGACAGGCTACGAGGATAAAAAATGATAAAGCGAACTCTATTTGCAGGTTTCGGAGGGCAGGGCGTATTGCTCATGGGTTATGTCTTGAGCCACGGCGCCATGCACCGAGGTTTGAACGTTACATATTTTCCTTCATACGGGGCTGAGATGCGGGGAGGCACTGCCAACTGCACGGTAACGCTATCCGACAAGAAGATAGCGTCCCCCGTGGCTTCCAATCCTGATCTCTTTGTGGCGATGAACTATCCGTCCCTGGAGAAGTTTGAAAAGAGCGTGGCGAAAAGCGGGCTGATATTTCTCAATGCCACCCTGATCAAGGAGGAGGTATCCAGAAAGGATGTTGAGGTCATAAAGGTTCCGACTCTGGAACTGGCCAAGGAGGCGGGCTCGGACCGGGCCATCAACATGGTCATGATAGGAGCCCTTTGCGCAAAGAGCGGCCTTCTTTCGCTCGAAGACACGGTTGCGGGCATGCAGGCGGCCCTCAAAGGAAAAGAAAAATTCTTCCCCCTGAACCGCAAGGGCATCGAGAGGGGTTTTGCCTTTATTGCAGACGGAAAATAATCCTTCCAGCAAGGCCTCCGGGTGATCCTGGGGGCCTTTCCCGATATACTCTCAAGCAAATACATTACGAATTTATTCTTTATGGGTTGAGCCAAGTGCATAATTATGACCAGTCGTCATTCCGGCGCAGGCCGGAATCCAGGTTGAGATGACTGGATACAGGCTCTAGGACCGGGGTCCGGGACAGGCTTCGCCGGAAAGACGTAACAAGCTAAAAGACCCCCTGGTATGATCCCCGCCGTTTGTCTTCCGTGTAAACGCTCATGACAGCAATATTTTGTCGCCTCCGCTAATGAAAATCCTCCTGCGGCTTTACACTTTGCGAGGTCGAGGATTTCCCTCCCCCCGCGCGGGGGAGGGTCGGGGTGGGGGGTGTATTTTCACGGTAAAGATACTTGACTGCCATTACTCAGTGTGGTTACAATGTTATTACGTACGGAGGGGCGCTTCAATGAAATCCAAGATAGTCAGGATAGGCAATTCCAGGGGAATTAGGATACCCAAGCCGTTGATAGAGCAGGCAGGGCTTGCCGGGGATGTAGAGATACAGGTCGAAGGAAACCGCCTCATAATCGGGCCGGCGAGTCGTCCGCGCGCCGGATGGGATGAGGCATTTAAGGAAATGGCAAGAATGGAGGATGATTCCTTACTTCAAGGCGATCAAAATATTCCTACGGCCTGGGAAGAGGTCGAGTGGGAATGGTGATTGATCGCTTCGATGTTTATCTTGTTAACCTTGACCCCACCGTCGGTCATGAAATCAGAAAGATGCGACCTTGTGTGGTCATATCTCCCAATGACATGAATCACCATATAGGCACCGTCATAATTGCCCCCATGACGACGAAGGGAAGGCCTTATCCTACAAGGATCGAATGCAGTTTTCAGGGGAAGGCAGGCCATATCGTCCTGGACCAGATCAGGACGGTTGACTCGGTTCGCCTTGTCCGCAAATTGGGGAAAATAGACCTTGAGACTTCCGCCGCGGTGCTCTCTGTTTTACAGGATATGTTTTCCGAATGATACCCCCATAAGGACACGGCCGGAAGGAGGCTCCCCAAGAGAGGGCTCCCTGCTTGGCGCCCTCCCCAGGTTGACATGGAAGCCCGTTAGGGTGCAGTAAATGGTGATGCGGGCAGCTCGCAGGCATCCTCCTCGGCAAATGGGAGCCAGAAGGTGAGGGTGGAGCGGGTCTCGGTTCCCAGGACCAGCACGTCTGCCGTTATCTCCGATTCTATCCATGCAGCGTGGGCCTTTAGATAGATGAGGTCGAAGTTACCAACCCCTGTCT
>MNYJ01000050.1 GCA_001874005.1 Desulfobacteraceae bacterium CG2_30_51_40 | reverse complement strand
CCATACAATGGATAGAATGGCTATTCCTTTGACACCCAAAGAGGACTTTGAATATACTGCCATTCAGGTAACTACTTAGTGTCCATCCGTAAATGGCTATTTTCACCGATTTCGGCGTTGGGCTCAAATTTTAATCCTCGAAATACGTCTATGTATTCCTGTGGTTAAAATTATCGCCCGCCTTGAACTCGACGAAACTATCTCATTTCCGGATGGACACTAACTAACCCTCATGCCCTGTTGGGGCACAACGAAAGATGAACATATTCAATACATTGGTTGCATTTTCATATAAACCGCCATGCCCTGCACAATGACGCATGAAAACGCCGCATGTCATCTACGACTCGATCCTGAATCCAGGCCCTATTGACGGCATTTTCATATAAAAGTCTGCAGAGCTAAAGCCGCAGGCAGCAATGCGGACCGTTACCGGACCGCAGCCTTATCTTTGCCGGATGCCTGATCAGAACCGGCATGACAACTACCTGATTATTGAAAGACTATCAATATCCTCAACAGGCGGTTTACTATACCATTCCTATTGCTTATAATTGCAAGCGAGGTCAGATTGCAAGATTTATCTACTCCATGAAGCCACCGGAAAGAGGTCCTTCCAATGAAGAGAAAGAAAAGGAAAAGGCGGGATTCTTACACCGGAAAAGATGTGGCAAAAAGGCCGGAGGCCCCTTTCAATCCTCTTCCGGAATCCTGCGTGGCATTGAAAAGGCTCCAAGCAGGGCCGGTTGCGGCCCGGCCCGTTCCCCCGGCCCCAGAGATCATAAAAGATGATGAAGACTGCGTGTTTCTTGCCGCGATGAAAGGCGTAAGGCCAATTGGTAATGACGCAGGCCGGTTCGTTCCTCCCCCTCGAACCGACATGAGACCACCGCGCCCTGCTCCGGATGATGAACTGGAGGCCATGGCGCATCTGTCCGATCTCGTAAACGGTCAGGTGGAGATGGACATAACCTTCAGCGACGAATACATAGAGGGATGCGTCAAGGGCTTCAGCCTGGACCTCATGAGGAGGCTCAGGACAGGGCGGTTTCCTGTCCAGGCCTATCTTGATCTCCATGGACTCACAAAGCAGGAAGCTGAGTTAAGGGTAAAGGACTTTCTCATGGGAAGCTATCGAATCGGAAGGCGCTGCGTCCTTTTGATTCACGGCCGAGGACTAAACTCCACAAACAATATCCCCGTTCTCAAAGAAAGGATACCGGTATGGCTTGCCAGGGGCTCGGTGAGGAAGATTGTTCTAGCCTTCTCAACGGCAAGGCCCTATGACGGAGGCACAGGCGCCGTATATGTGCTTATTAAAAAACAGAGGGTCAGGCAGTAAAGGCCGGGGCCTGACTGATTGATTTATCATTTGGGAACTGTTAAAGTGTCTTTTATAATTTGTCCGATCATGGAGAAGGTGGTTTCTGAACAAACACCAGGAGGGGACAGCCTGATCCGCTGAGCGGCCTGCCCGCCGTGATCGCTTAATCATATTATTCTTAAGGACACAAGGAAGAGATGTATCTAGGCATTATAGGACTGCCCGGATCGGGTAGATCAACTGTTTTTGCGGCTCTGTCAGGAGCGAGGGGAGAGAAGGTTCAAAATGTCTCCTCACGAACAGAACCGCTAAGGACCTCTCTTACGGTATTCGACGAAAGGATCCCTATTCTAACGGAGAGATACAAACCCAAGAAGACCACTTATGCAAGGATAGATTACCTGCTTCCTTTTGCAGCGCATTCCCAGCAAGAATCAAAGGCGGAGAGCGCTATCTGGAATCAGTTGCGCACCTGCGACGCTCTCCTGCACGTGGTACGTAATTTCGGCATGGACGGTCTTGCCGAGCCTGATCCCGAATCTGCCTTCTGGTCTCTTGAGGAGGAGATGGTCTTAAGCGACCTCCTTGTTGCGGAAAAGAGGATTGAGAGAATAGAGCTTGACAGAAAAAGAGGTAAGAAGCCCGAAGGCGAGGAATTCGATCTTATAATGAAGGCCCATGAGCGCCTTGAAAAGGGCGAACCCCTCAGATCAGTTCCTGAACTTGCCTTGCATCAGGCCCTTCGGGGATTCACCTTTCTTTCGGCAAAGCCCATGCTCGTGGTTGTGAACAACGACGATGAAACCACCGGTTTCAAGGCATGGAACCGCATCCCCGATATGGTTGACATACTGGCCGTAAGGGGAAGGCTCGAGATGGAGATTGCCGCGATGACACCAGAGGAATCAGCCGAATTCCGAACGGCTTACGGCATAGAGAAATCAGCCGTTGACAGGATCATAGCAGGCTCTTACCGGCTTCTTGACCGCATCTCCTTTTTCACCGTCGGCCCCGATGAAGTCAGGGCCTGGCCCATAGCCGCAGGCACACCGGCGGTGGATGCCGCAGGGGCAGTCCACACCGACATGAAAAAGGGATTTATAAGGGCCGAGGTGCTCGCCTACGACGACTTCATGATCCTGGGTGGGTTTCAGGAGGCCAAGAAGGCAGGCAAGGTCAGACTTGAAGGAAAGGACTATATAGTCAAGGATGGAGACATAATAACTTTTAGATTCAACATCTAACCGCCATGCCCGGGCATGGCACAACGAAAGATGAAAAGCACCCCCACCACCCCTCCCTCCCCCGTCGAGGAGGAGGGGTAAAGGGAAGGGACATTTTCATGGAAACCGCCATGCCCTTGAAGGCCATAGCGAAAGATGGAGATAGTCAATAGATCGGCAGTATTTTCACATAAAAGATATTTCAGAGAGTGTCCATCCGCAAATGCGATAGTTTTGTCAAGTTCAAGGCGGGCGATAATTTGAACCACTTGAATACATTGATGCATTTATGCATTTCGAGGTTTAAATTTGAGCCCGAGGTTTTAAGCGGTAAAAAAGCCATTTACGTATGGACACTAGAGAGGAATCGAATGAAAAAGGTAAGAGTAGGCATAGTCGGTGCGGGTGGGTATGGCGGCTGCGGCGCTGTTGAGCTTTTGACAAGACACCCAGGGGCAGAGGTAGCGGTCCTTGTGGATACCCAGGACGTGGGTAGGCCCATGAGCGAAATGTATCCGCATCTTAACGGGTTCTGCGATATGGTCATCAAGAGCCCTGATGATCCGGACATGCCCAAAGATCTTGATGTCGTACTGTTTGCGACTCCGGACGGGGTCGGCCAGAAAGGAGCGCCTTTCTGGCTTGAAAATGGTACTAAGGTTGTTGATTACAGTGGAGATTTTCGCTTCAACGACGCTGATACTTATAAAGGATACGCTTCGCGCATCGGAAGAACTCAGGAACACGCATCCCCACAACTGCTGTCTGAGTCCGTCTATGGGCTGGCGGAACTTCACCGCGATGAAATCAGAAAATCAAGACTCGTCGGTAATCCGGGATGCTTTGCGGTAAGCTGCATACTGGGGCTTACGCCTGCCCTTGCCGAAAGGATCATAGAACCTGACTCCATAATCTGCGATGCAAAAACGGGGATATCGGGGGCCGGAAAAAATCCAAAACCCACATGGCACTTCCCCGCACGGTACGAAACCATGAACGCATACAAGATCTCAGGCCACCAGCACGTCTATGAGATAGAAAGGGAACTCTCAAGGGTTGCCGGTAGAGATATCACCATCACCTTTACCCCCCACGCCATACCGCTGTGCCGGGGAATTCTGTCAACCATCTACGCTGATTTAAAACCCGGGCTGACGGCCAAGACCATCGAGGAGGCCTATCGAGGCTTCTACAACAAAGACGCATTTGTTAGGGTATTCGGCCCGGACAAACCACAGATGAGCGTCTATATGAGGGGCACCAACTTCTGCAATCTTTCCATCAACGTGGATGAGAGGACGAACAAGCTCATAGTGGTAAGCCTCATTGACAATCTGGTAAAGGGACAGGCCGGAAGCGCGGTGCAGAACCTCAATCTCATGTGTGGCCTTGATGAAACCGAAGGGCTAATGCACCCTGGGATATATCCATGATTCTCGGGTCAAGGCAACCGACTCATAACGGCATCATGATTACGGTGTTTGAGTTTTTCTGGGACGAGGTAGTATCTATCCTTGGCTCCTTTTTTTGTCAGAAAGGCGTCAAGCCGGGAGAACCAACCGTACAAACGAGGAGTAAATTCAATGAAGGACAAAGCAGCGTTTTCATCATCATTGATTCTTTTCACAGTTGTTTTTGTGCTGTCAATCTGCACCTTTTCAGATGCAGGTTCTTCATCGGGAGATTATCCCTCCAAGGCCGGGCTTGAGTCCATAACAAGAGGCGCACCGGTAAAGTCGGCCTCCGAAAAAGTCAAATCCGGCGTATCTAATGAAACAAGGGCTCAAAAATACGGCTTTGAGATGAGCACTAACAGATATGGAGAGGATTACAGAGATTTTGATATCCCAGTCGCTGATCCGCGACTCTGCGCAGAGGTCTGTGCGGAAGAGGCTGATTGCAAGGCCTGGACCATGGTCAAGCCAGGAATCCAGGGTGAGCAGGCCAAATGCTGGCTAAAGTCTAAGGTTCCTCAACCTGAAAAGGACGATTGCTGCATCTCAGGGCTCAAGAGTAGATAGCATAAGCCGGCCTCCTGGGATCTCATCTTCTCAGGCCTTTCCGCGCGAACTTGGCAATTACGGAGTGGCCAGATATCAAGGTTGTCATTTTCACTTAATCCTTTGAAGTCGCAACCCCGCGTTTTTTGGAGGGGTGATCATGCCCATAGACGACAATCAATCAGCACACGTGCATCCGATGCTCAGCAGGCTTACGCCTGAACGGGCAAGGAAGGGAAAGGTCGTTACCGCCTCCGAGGCAGTAATGCTCATAAAGGAAGGCGACACAGTTGCGACCGGCGGTTTCGTAGGAGTTGGATTCGCCGAGGAGATCGCTGTGGAAATCGAAAAAAGCTTTCTTGCCGCAGGGAAACCCCGCAATCTGACCCTTGTATATGCCGCAGGGCAGGGAGATGGAGGAGATAGAGGACTTAACCACCTCGGTCACGAGGGGCTTGTGGCAAGAGTCATAGGAGGTCACTGGGGTCTTGTGCCGAAGCTCCAGCGTTTGGCATTTACCAACAAAATCAAGGCCTATAACCTCCCCCAGGGCGTAATCTCGCACATGTACAGGGATATCGCGGCAAAAAAACCCCGCACTATAACATCAGTGGGACTCGGAACCTTTGTTGATCCCCGAAACGGAGGAGGCAAGCTCAACAAGGTGACAACTGAGGATATAGTTGAGCTGATAACCTTTGACGGGAAGGAATACCTCGCCTACAGGCCCATTCCTATAAACATCGCCATACTGAGGGGAACAACCGCCGACACGAACGGCAACGTGACCATGGAAAAGGAGCCCCTCACACTTGAATCCCTTGCCATAGCGACCGCGGCCAAAAACAGCGGCGGTTTCGTCATAGTGCAGGTAGAGCGAATAGCCCAGGCCCTTACGCTTAATTCCAGGCAGGTGAAGATCCCCGGGATCATGGTTGACTGCGTGGTGGTGTCAAGGCCTGAAAACCACTGGCAGACATTCCTTGAATCCTATAACCCAGCTTTCTCCGGCGAGATACGGATACCGGTACAGAACATCCCTCCGATGGAGATGAGCGACAGGAAAATAATCGCGCGAAGGGCCGCTATGGAGCTTAAGGCCAACAGCGTGGTCAATCTAGGCATCGGGATGCCTGAAGGTGTCTCAAGCATTGCCAACGAAGAAAAAATCATCGAATACATAACGCTGACCGCAGAGCCCGGAGTAATAGGCGGACTTCCCGCCGGCGGGCTTAACTTCGGAGCGGCCGTTAATACCGAGGCTCTAATTGATCAGCCGAGCCAGTTCGATTTTTATGATGGAGGAGGACTTGATCTGGCGTTTCTGGGATTGGCCCAGGCGGACAAACACGGTAACGTCAACGTAAGCAAGTTCGGCCCGAAGCTGGCTGGCGCAGGAGGCTTCATCAACATAAGTCAAAACGCGAAAAAGGTGGTCTTCATGGGGACATTCACCGCCTCAGGCCTGGAACTTGCCGTTGAAGACGGTCGGTTGAAAATAAAAAGGGAGGGGGAGAGCCGCAAGTTTGTGAGCGAAGTCGAACATGTTACCTTTTCAGGTAAATACGCCACACAAAAGGACCAGCGCGTTCTTTACATAACTGAAAGGTGCGTCTTTTCTCTAACCAGGGAGGGCATGGCCATTGATGAGATAGCCCCGGGCGTTGATCTGGAAAGGGACATCCTTTCGCAGATGGCCTTTGATCCGATCATCCCCGAGGAAATCCCTCTTATGGATTCAAGGATATTCAAATCGGAAGCCATGGGGCTAAAGGAATCAATGCTTTCTCTGGGTCTTGGCGACCGGTTCATGTATGACCCGGTGGAGAACCTTTTCTTCGTTAATTTTGAAGGAGTGAGCATAAGACTCCGAAAGGAGGTGCGCGATATCGAGCAGATAGTGGAGGAAATCCTTTCTCCTTTGGGGAAAAAGGTCTTTGCGATAGTCAATTACGACAACTTCTCCATACTGCCTGAACTTGTGGACGAATATACGGATATGGTCAAGGGGCTTGTTGAACGGTTTTACTCAGGCGTTACGAGGTACACCACCAGCGCCTTTCTCAGGATGAAACTGGGCGATGCGCTGCTTAAACGAAGAGTGGCCCCACATATCTACGAAAGCAGGGAAGAGGCAAGAAAGGCACTTTCGCCGGTAAAAAAATAATCGTTTCCGGGCGCCTTTCTATTTTATGCAGACCTTTCTTACCTGAACCATATCGGTCTGCCCGAGGCATACCTTTCGGATGCCGTCCTGCATGAGAGTCGTCATACCGTCTTTTACCGCCTGTTCCCTTATAGCTTCCATCTTGGCCCGGTCCTGAATGAGCGATTTCATCTCCTTTGTGCCCGCGAGCAGTTCGTAGATGCCTGCCCTACCCCTGTAGCCTGTGTTGCCGCACTTTGGGCAACCCTTGGGGCGATAGAGGGCAAAATCCTCGGTGTACTGGTATCCAAGGGCTTCAAAATCGCCGTCATAGGCTCGGACAAGAGAGTCATATTCCGCCCTGGTCGGATGGTATTTCTCTCTGCATCCGTTGCAGAGCGTCCTCACAAGACGCTGGGCAAGTATGCCGAGAAGCGCGTCCGCGAAATTGAATGGATCCATGCCCATATCAAGGAGTCTTGTTATCGTCTCAGGGGCGCTGTTGGTATGAAGTGTACTGAAGACAAGGTGACCTGTCAGGGAGGCCTCTATGCCCGTTGATACGGTTTCGTGATCTCTCATTTCTCCCACCATGATTACGTCGGGGTCCGCACGCAAAAACGCCCTCATGGCGGTAGCAAAATCAAATCCTATCTTAGGAGCCACCTGCACCTGTCTGAGGCCATCCTGTGTGATTTCCACAGGGTCCTCAGCGGTCCAGATCTTAAGCTCCGGCTTATTGATGTGCTTAAGCGCGGCATGCAGCGTTGTCGTCTTTCCGCTTCCGGTAGGGCCCACCACAAGGACTATGCCGTATGGTTTGCTTATCATATCAATTAAGGATGCGTAATTCCTTTCGCTCAGGCCCATTTTTTCCAGCGGCAGGGGGTCGCCGCTTGCTAGCAGTCTTAAGACCACATCTTCATTCTGCCCCGATGTCGGTATGCTGGCGACCCTCAGCTCTATGTCCAGGGGAGAATATCTTCGAAACTTTATCTTTCCGTCCTGAGGAAAACGCCTTTCCGCTATGTCAAGGTCGGACATTATCTTGATCCTCGACACAACCGCCCTCTTGTAGGTGTAAGGTATGGTCTGATAAATCTGGCACACTCCGTCCACCCTGAAACGAATGAGGGCGTTGCTTTTCCCCTGACCCGGCTCTATGTGTATATCGGAGGCCCCTCTTCCGTGGGCGTCGTAGATCATCTTGTTTACAAGCTGCACAATGGCGCTGTCTTCTTCACTTATGCGCTCTATTTCATCTTCGATTTCATCCTCAGCTCCCTCAAGTTTCCCGAGTATATCCTCAATGCTGCCGCCGTCTTTTATGTAATCCATCGTCTTTATATTGAAGAAAAGGTCAATAATCCGATAGATATCTTCTCTCAGCGACACGCAGTAATCATAGGCCTTGGCGGGGATTATCCTCTTAATGGCATCCCTGGCCGGCAGGTAACTGGGGTCTTCCATTACCACCGTTACTCTATCTCCCTCCTGGGAGATCGGGACGAAGCCGTTGCTCTTGAGATATCCGGATCTGATGCCCTTCAGCAACTCTCCCGGTATAGGCATCTTTTCATCGAATGGTACAAACTTGGTTTTGTAATGGGCCGCCAGGGACTTGCCTATATCTTCTCTTCCGACGCTAAAATTGCTGATCAAGATAGATTCGACAGGCTTTCTGGTTTTTCTGGCCATGGACATCGCTTCAGCGAGGTCTCTGTTGCTGATTATGTTGTTGCTCACCAGATAATCAAAACGGGTGCTTTTTTCCCTCTGAGCAAAGCGCTGGTTCTTAAAAAAGGCCACACCCAGCACCCTGGCTATGTCGGAAAGCGATTTTTCATCTTCCTTGGTAAATGCCCTGCCGGATTTCTTGTTGATGAGCTGAACGACCCCGAGGATATATTTATTATAGGTAACCGGGACAGCAATAACCTGAGAAGTCCTATAGCCGGTCTTCTTATCCCAAGATCCGTCAAAACGCAGGGCCGGATCAATTCGGGCAAGCTCATCCACGCTATAGACATCCATAATATTCACGAGCCCTCCACCGGAAGCGCAGTAGCCTGCTATACTGTTCCCGTTCAGCGGCACACGTATCTCGTTTATCTCATCTCCGGTCTTGATCTTGGAGACCAACTGTTTTCTCATGCCGTCAACCACATAGACGGTAATCCTCTCCGCGTCGAAGAGGCTCAATATCTCACCCTGCAAATTGAGGAGTATCTCGTTGGTATCCTTGGCCGAGTGAATGAGATTGGTTATATTGTTGACCCTCCTCTGATAACTCAACTGAGATTCGAGAAGGTTCGGTTCCACCTGTCCTTCAATGGGTTTTCTGTTTATTACCGCCATGATATCCGCCGCCTGAAAATAGATTGCCATGGAAGAATCATACATCCATCCAAACCTGATAATATTCCATGCTGAAGTAGAAAAGAATAGCCCAAAGTCATCGCTCGTATCCAGACTGATTATAGGAACGCTCATCAGCCGCTGCCCGCCGCACTTAAGGCCTGATCCTTTGTCTTCAAGCCCCCGCTGGGATTAATACCCCTAAGCCAAGAGGCGACTCCGGCTACCGGAACTTGAGCTGATGCGACAGCACCACCGGGTCTCCATCCTTTAACAGTACCCGGATTTGGATGCGAAAGGTGCCCCAACCGTTGGTGGACAGGGAAAAAGCATGGGGGCCCTTACCCCGTTCGCAAACCGTGCGCACTGGATTGGGGAAGGTGGGGTGAAGGGTGTATTCCACGCATCGGATCAGGTTTAGATCTTCTTCGGAACCCAGTATGAACACCGTCCAGTCCCATCGCTTGTCCGGGGCTAGCTGGGCGGTATTTCCTGTTGTAAACACAGGTTGAGTAGCCTTGGACTGAATCTCTACAAGACTAACCACCACGTTTTTATCTTCACCGGCATCCACGCTGACCCATCGAGTCTGAGTCTCCCACCCCACCGATGAGATCTCGAGATGATAGGTTCCAGGATCGAGTTCCATTCCCTGCTGGAAAGCTGGTACTATATTCAATACTCTGATCCTGGCCCCCTGGGGTAGCGTGTCCACATAGAGCCTTCCTGTCCTAGGCGGCTCGGGTTGCAGGTCTATTGACAGGGACGCCGAGCGGCCTGGTTCAAAGCTCATGCTCCGAACGTAAGATTTGTAACCGCTTTTTTCTACCGACACCTGTCGCTGCCCCGATAGCACGCCGGCTTCGGCAAGGGGAGTAACACCCAGCTCGACTCCGTCCACCAGCACCCGGGCGCCTGAGACATTCGATTGAACGGACAGTTTCGCTAACTCCTCAGTATTGCGGAGCCTTGTCATCCGGAAGACAAAGTCACCCTCGTCCAGTTCCGGATCTCTTATCTTGCCATACTGTGGCGTCTGGCCCATACCATAGGAAAGCACCTCCCGATGCAGATATACCCCAAGCTCAGTGCCGGTTACGTAACCGTCACGGTCATAGTCCGCTGACCCGGACAACGCTCGAATCAGCAAAGGAACGAAGACGCTTCTTGCAGGCACCGTCTCTCCCGCACTGCCCGCACTGATGAATTGGCGTACCGGCCTGGAGGTGAGATTTGAGATGTGGGGCGGGCTCCCGGGAAGAGCCCGCGCCTTGAAAACCGTCCCGGAAAAACAACTGTCGAACAGAAACAGTGCGTGCTTCGCTTCGATCCGCTTGGCCCAGGTGAGTACCTGGCCCATCTCTACGGCCTTCTGCACGAATCCTATCTCATCCACGGTGGGGTCCGGAGCGTCCGCAGGGACCAGATACCCCTTTCTTCCTTCAAGTCTACTGTGCCCGTGTCCGGAGAAAAATAAGAGTAACCGGTTAGAAGGGTTAAATCCATAGCGGTTGATAAACTCGTCAACGGCTCGCCGTAGTTCGACGCTGGTAGGGTTAAGGAGTCTCTGCGTCTTGAAACCATGCTCTTGAAGCAAAGTCGCCACCAGCTCCAATTCTCCTGGAACACTTTCCAGATCGGGCCACCCGGCGGTATAGTCCGAAACACCCACCAGCAGGGCGTGGCTTTCATGGTATCCACCCACCTCGCTCCCTTGTCGGTCATTGATGAGGACACGGATGGCTCTGTCCGATGGGGTAGCCCAAGCTGCAACACCGAGCCCCGCAACAAATAACACCGTCAGGATCCACACCCCCATCCATCTAAGATATGCACTGCAACCCATTGCCCGAACCCCCTTCTTGCCCAGCACCGCCTACCCTACTTGTATTCACATAAGATGGCAAGATTAGTACACGCGAAGAAGCGACTTGTTGTATTATGTTATTATCGTCACCTCACCTATTAGCTGATTTAAAATGGATTTTGAACCCGAACGCCGCGAATAGTCTGGTTGTCGTTCAGGTCTTCCGTCCAGATTATGCCGCATCTGGCGATCTCCGCGGAGACGATGATCAATGAATCCCAGAATGACAGGCGGTTTAAGATGGCGCAGTCTATGGCACTATAGATCATCTCTGGTGTAATCATGACAATTTCAAATCGTTCAAATGCGCGAAGGATGTCCTTAACGATAAGCGCATCGGCCCTCAATTTCTTGGTCGCTGCCACATAAAATTCCTGCATCACCTGGGTGGAAATCACCCCCTTGTTCTCATTGGTTAAAGGTCTCAGAAGGTCCCGGCATTTGTCCCTCTTTTGCGGATTGTGAGCATCCATACTGTAAATAAGGATGTTGGTATCTATGAAGATCTTAGACATCGTACAAATCCTCTCGCCGCCAGTGCTTTCCTTCTGAATTCGATCCCGACCGATCCATTAAGTGAAAGCACTCTTCAAGCCAATCGGAGGATTGACCCTTAACGCTATGCTCCAAAAGCATGCGGATGATTCCGTTTAAAGACGTTTTGTGCGCTTCAGCATATTGCCTTCCCAATTTAATCAGATCTTCGTCCAGTGAAATAGTAATGTTGGGCATGAGGCATCTCCTTCTGATAATACAACTGCACACCTGAAAGGCCCTTTAAAACTGAACACATTATATGTATACACATATTATGTGTCAAGTAGGCAGCGGTTGGTATATGGAACAAACACCCCGTGATCAGTTAACTTCAGATGAGAGTCAAAATTGCTATCCTTTTTAAGTCGGGGTTGCAGAAAGCGGCTCGGATTCCGGCGGTTATGGCCATGGCATAACCCATATTTCCTTTTTCCGAATCCGGATCACCGCCCAGAAGTCTCTGTCCCTCTTCGCCTTTTGCGCCCATGTTATAGAAAACTTCGCAGCGAGAGCTTATCATCTGGCGTCTATTCGGCTGCCGGCTTACTACTTCCTGTAATTTTTTCCGTAAGTTAAGCCTAGCTTGTCCATTCGGTATCTGAGGGTGCTCGGATTCATCCGCAGAATATCGGCAGCGCCGCATTTGCCGTGGACCCGGCCCTTGGTGAATCCAAGGACACGGCGGATGTGGTCGGAGATAACCGTATCCATGGCTGGGATATCGTCGAGTGGCCCCGAGGAAATACCACTCCTGCCCTCTGCCAGCAAGCCGAAGCTCCGCTTATCTTAAGCTCGCAAACTGAACAAAACTGGCATACGACCTTATTCTCCCGACGAATAATGGAGTCTCAGTTGCCTCGCCCCTCCCCCTGCAAATCTGGTCGCAGGCTGGTATGACCTCTTTCCCCGCGACATGTTCATCCTCTATACCAATCTCTCGGTGCCCAAGCGTCTCCTTGTGCGACCCCTCGACCATAGCGGGATTGAAAAGAAAAAATTCGATCTGGACTTTGGAGCGGAAGCCCATCGGTGGTTCGATTACTGGTTGAAGGGGATAGACAACGGCATCATGGGCGAGCCGCCAATCCATTACTATCTCTCAGGCAGGACGCCGAAAGAGGCATGGCAGAGAGTGCTTATTCCTGACCGGTAAGAACTCTAGAGAGGAAGAAGTTTTATTTCGACAAGGATATTCTGAGCGAATGTCCCTACGCCCCCGGATCCGCGGACACATATATTGTGGACTACTCCACCATCAGATGATCCTCTAACAAACCAAAATCACACAAGATTCGCTTGACATGATCATGGGATCGCGGCATTCGTCAACGTATTTTGCGGGTCCAGAATTCAACTTTCTAAAGCGTGCCTGCGCGCTATTTCCCATTCACTCAAAAAACGTTCCACGTTTCCGGATCCGATGCCATAGAGGTTGTGGTCTCTTTTCCCTTGACACCCAAATCCATTTTAGCTACGATAACTTATCGAAAAAGCGAGTTCTTATCACCTCACCTTTCAAACCCATATTTATTCACCATGCAAGATTTGACACCCAACGCCCCCCAACGTTCTCAATTTGGTTTCGGTTCATCGGGTTCGGGATAGGAACGACGAGGAAGGAGAAATGCGATGGAACAAATTGAAACCAGCGAGGTGATTGTGAAGATCCCGCCTTCTATGGCATCCGAGGTCAATGGCCCTGAGATTGTGGGAATGCTCCTTGATAAGGCGCTGGGGAAGAGAGAGTTCTTTGGGAGCAAAATCAAGGTGTTTGAGTCAAAATACGGGACGGATTTCGCCACCTTCAAAAAAAGGACAGATCTGGGAGACGAAAAATTTGACGAATGGGACGACCTGTTGATTTGGGAAGGATATGTTCTCGCATACCAGGAATGGAGCAGAAAATATGAGGATCTGAAGCGGTGTATGACATAATCACGGCACTCAGGAAGTCGCCTGTTGTCCTGGACGTTGACCTCCTTGAAATCATCGATGAGGATTCCGTCAGGCTCCTCAGAATAAAGGCACAGCTCAAGGAAAACTGTGTGTTATACATTACAGAGCTGCACACAAGGGATTGGCAGAAATACTCATATCACTGTCAGAAAAGCGACGGGGAGCTGATGGTCCGGTGGGACAGCAAGCCGCACTGGAAGGAGCTGGCAACCTACCCTTATCACAAGCACGAGGGCGGCAAGGTCCTTCCTTCCCACAGAGTGACCATTGCCGAGGTTTTGGATGATTTGGAGAAAAGGCTGTGATAAGCGGTGCCACCATGTCGATGATCTTGCTTCACAATGTTTACGACGAATGCTGGATGCCAAGCCGTCTCAGACCGTGATAATAGACGAGGTTCAAAAGATACCTCGCATGATGGACGAAATCCACTGGCTCATTGAAAACCGGGGATATCGCTTTGTGCTGTCTCTCTCAAGATTTGAAAGTAAAACCTAATAACTTAGCCATCCTTGACAATGTACCCCATTTGAGCTACAACTATAAAAACTCAAATGGAGGCTAGCCATGGGCAAGACATCCACAATCAGAGCTCGAATTGAACCCAATTTAAAGGGCAGAGCTGAATACATATTTCAGCAGCTTGGGCTTACAACAACCCAGGCAATTACCCTTTTCTATAAGCAGGTTGAATTGAAGAAAGGACTACCTTTTGAAGTAGCCATTCCTAATGAGGTAACACGTAAGACGTTCTCTGATACAGATGCCGGACGTGGCCTGATCATTTGCGAGGACACTGACGATATGTTTAGAAAGTTAGGCATCTGATGCTCACGCCCGCATATACAAAGCAGTTTGAGCGCGATATCAAGCGGATGAAAAAGCGCGGGAAAAACCTTGATAAGCTGAAAATCACCATCCGTTCTATAGTTGCGGAAGAACAGCTTGATGCCATTCATCGGGACCATAAGTTGATTGGCAACTGGAAGGGGCGCAGGGAAACCCATATTGAATCCGATTGGCTGCTGGTTTATATGGTTGAATCCGATCGCGTTGTTTTCGAGAGGACCGGAACGTACTCTGATTTATTCTAACCGATATGCCCAAATGGGCACAACGAAAGATGAAAAGCACCCCCACCCCTCCCTCCCCCGTCGAGGGGGAGGAGTGAAGGGAAGGGGCATTTTCATATATACCAATATGCCCGAATGGGGCACAACGAAGAATGAATATACCGCATGTCATTCCGGACTCGATCCGGAATCCAGGTTCCGAGGACTGGATAGCGGCCTGATCGCTTTTTCAAAAGGTTCTTGGTCCCGGTCTCCTATAAGACCATTATCACTACGCGCTAGACATACATGCCCCACTTTCAAGCGAGGCATGTTTAATTGACGTCCTCCCCGTCCCAATGGCCGGGGGATGAGTTTCAGACCTGGGCGGTCTTGCCTTCAAGCTCCTCGATACGCCTGTTTATGGCATCGAGCTGCTGCTTCATGTATTCGGCGTCCCTCCTGATGGTTGTAGCCTCATCCTGCACACTTTCGGCATATCCGCCATAATAGGGCGCATAGCCCCCGCTTGGGTAGTATGCAGCGGACCCCAGACCTCTACCAAAGCCTGCCCCCCGGCCGAAACCAAATCCGCAACCCCTACGCAGACCAAGGCCTCGTCCGAAACCTGCGGTACGACCCAGTCTTCCTGCCGCTACAAAGTCCGCATTGTTTCGGGCGGGGTTGCAAAATCCTCTTCCTCCTCCGGTCATAGGACCGGCACCCATTGGTCCTCTTCCATCAAATCCAGGCATAACTTCCACCTCCTTTGCCTCAACATCCGCGGCATCTGCCGCGGCGATGCCTGCCTCTGGGCGGCATCTCAAAGGTTCCGCCTTCTATCCTCAAGACCTTGCCGTTGACCAGGGCGTCGGCAATGATGGCTCTTGCCTCGGCCAGCATCCTTCCGAAGGTCTGACGCGACACATTCATCATCACGGCTGCGGATTCCTGGTCCATGCCCATCAGGTCGCTCAGTCTTATGGCCTCAAGACCTTCAACGGAAAGAACGGCCTCCCCTCTCCCCCAGGGCGGAACCGGATCCGGGTTGAAAAGACTTGAAACCGGACTTCCCTGCACAAATCGCATCTTCCTGGGTCTTGGCATAAGAACTCCTGTTATGAGCATTTGCTCACAATATAGCCTTTAATAAATATTTGGCAAGCCTATTTTTGTGGGCATAAGCCCGAAATGTTTTATATGAGCTTTAGATCACCTAGATACGAAACAAGTCTTGCGGCCGCAGAGGTCCTGGTAAGAAGCAAGGGCTCTCCGCCATGAAGATCAAAAAAGCGTATCCCTGAATCTTCAGGAATACGACACCAGGAATCAAAGCCTGCGGCGGTATCGAGCGATATTCCATCCCCGGCCTTGAGCCTGTTTAGGATAAGGGCGCAGTAATCGGATCGGATTGTCCTGCGGGAAAGACTAAGTATCGTATCAGCGACCATTACACCCTTTTTCGTTGGGTCTGTCACCACAAAGAGATGGCTTACCGCGTCAAATACCCTTCTGTTTATCTGCTCAACTCCGGCCTCGGCATCTATGACTACCGCATCAAATGCAAGGGACAATTTCTCTATTGCCTTTTTAAGCAAGTGGTTCACCGCGCAGAAGCAACCCTGCGCCTCAGGCCTCCCAAGGGCGATGAAAGATACATTGCCGGATTCCTTTATGCAGCGGCTGATCTCATAGTCGAGGCTGGCGCTCACCTCATCTCTGCCTCCTCTGAGGGAATCTTCATCCGACAGTACATCATCAAGGGAGCACTCCGGGGTTATCCCAAGCGTTAGTGCTAGGCCCATTGCGGGATCAGCATCAACTGCAAGGATGCGGCGATCGCCTCTCCCGCAAAGAAGCTGAATTGTTATTGCAGAAAGGGTGGTCTTCCCCACGCCTCCCTTGCCGCAGAAAAGTATCACCGGTCTTGAAGCGCTCTCTCCTGAGTTCTTCATAGAGCGCCCTTTTTCTTACTCTCCCTGAGGCGCGTAAGACTCGGAAGGGTCGGGCAGAGATCGGAAAACCTGCACGTTTCACAGTCGTGAAGGATTTCATTTGATAGCTTGCACAGTGCGGATGCGACCCTGTCAACCTTGGAGGCAACCTCTGCAAAGGCCGAGGCATCCTCCCTGGAGCTTGCCAACGCAGCCATCTCCGCCGCCGTTACAGAAGGGAGCCTTTTTACGCAGGCGATTTCCGCGGCCCCGATGTGTGCAATGGACAGCCCCTTTTTAAGGGCATCCCTGCTGATCCTGCACCACTCACGCCTCATGCCGGATGAGGCCCTTGTCATGTATCCCCAAAGAGACACATCAAGCCTTGCGAGATTGACGCCAAGATAGAAGTCCCAGAGGTCCTCTTCCGCCAACCCGGATGCCTCGATGAAAAAGATCTTTGCAAGTGGCGCCTTACGGCCCGCAAGATCATCTATGTCTGAACCCATGAGGTTTATGAGCCCGTCTTGAACCGAGCCGGGGTTATCCGTGATAAGGGTCATCAAAATGGAAGGAAGCTCAGGTGGCCCAAGTTCCACCGAGGTATCTGAAGCCGGAATATGCAGGTTTCCCTTTCCCCCGGGCCAGGGGTTGATTTCGCTGACTCGCCACTCCTTGCATCCTCTCTTTGAGGCAACCTGCCCAAGCAGCTCTCTAACCTGCAATATGTCCCTGTCAAAAATCCCCATGGCCCGCGCTTCTAAAATAAGCATCCCCTTTAACAGCGATTCGCATACTCTCTAGCCTTGAGGACCGCGCCAAGAGCGCCTGCAAGCTGCGGGTCAACACCTGACATGGAAACAAGCTCAAGACCAAGCGTCTCTGAAAGGGCCTTGAAGACCCCTTTGTTCTTTGCCACACCTCCTGTCATGACCACAGGGGCCTCAACCCCTATGCCCCTGGCCAGGGCAGCGACACGGCCTGCCAGGGCGAAGTGAAGCCCGGCAACCACATCCGGAATGGAGCGCCCCGCGTTCAAAAGAGATATCACCTCGGTCTCGGCAAATATCACGCACTGGCTTGATAGGACGCACCTTTTAACGGCCTTATCGCCAGTCTCCTCAAGGGCCGAAAGAGGAAGACCCAGGGCCTCCGCCATTATTTCAAGAAATCGGCCCGTTCCTGACGCGCACTTGTCATTATACATGTATCTTATTACGCCTCCGTCAGGAGAAAGTCTTATCGCCTTGGCATCCTGGCCCCCTATGTCAATTACCGCCCTGGCCGAGGGATTGCTCCACCAGGCTGCAAGGCCGTGACAGGAGATCTCGGATTCCATGGCATGGGCAAAGGGTATCCTCCTCCTTCCGTACCCTGTCCCGACAATTCGGGAAAGGTCTTCCATGCAGATTCCGGCCTCACTAAGGGCTGTATCCATCACATTCCCTGCCACAACCTCGGGGCTGCTACCTGTGTCAAGCAAAGCCGAAGATGCTATCTTGTCTTCATTGATGATCACAGCCTTGGCAGTGCGTGACCCGACATCGCAGCCACCGTAAAACATAATCCCCCCCCTTCAGATTCCTGCCTGCCGGGACCCCGATACGGCCTCCCGCGCCAGGAGGGCAGCGCCTATCGCACCGGCAAGCTGTGGGTCGGCTTTTCTAAAAGGAGCGACCTTCATGCCCAGAAGCCTTTCAAGCACCATGGCAACCCCCTGGTTCTTGGCCACCCCTCCTGTAAGGCATATCTCGGGAGCGGGTTTGACCGAGCCCGCAAGGGTTGCGACCCTCTTGGCCATGGCGGAGTCTATCCCGGCCCCTATATCGGCAGGATCCTTTCCAGAATGGATGTATTGTATTACATCCGCCTGCGCCCACACCGTGCAGGTGGATGCCAGAACCACAGGGGCTCTTGCCCTTCTGCTCATTGCTCCAAGCTCCGTGAGGGATACTCCTAGGACCTTTGCCATCACCTCAAGGAACCTTCCTGTGCCTGCCGCGCACTTGTCGTTGGTTACAAACTGAAGAATAGAACCGTCGGGATCCATGAGGATCTCCTTTGCGTCCTGACCGCCTATATCTATGACCGTCCTTGCTCCGGGAACGAACCACCTTGCTGCCCTTGCGTGGCACTGAATCTCAGAGACAGCCTTATCCGCAAACGGCATCTTATCCCTTCCATAACCTGTCCCGACCGTAAAGGCGATCTTATCCAATTTCAGCGCGGCAGCCCGCAAGACATCCTCTATCACGGCGGAAGCGGAATCTGCCGGAATGGGTCTTGATTTAATTATAGCCGAGGCCCTTATCCGGCCGTCTTCCATTATGACCGCCTTGGTTGTAAGGGAACCAACATCGCATCCGGCCACAAATCTCACAGAAGCCCCCTTACCTGGAAGAACTCATCAAGCCTCTCCCTTGTCGCTTCCCATGACTCCACCCTGTCGTCAAAGGCATCGTCGTACATGATGTGGACAGGAAACCCATGTTTCTCAAGCTCCCTCGCAAAGGGCTTGACCATGCCCCAGGTGTTGCGGCAGCCGGGAGTGCCGTTATAGACAATACAGTCGGCCCTGTAACGCTTCGCAAGCGCCAGTGTCTCTGCAAGCCACATCCCCGGCTGGTCGTAGGGTCCCCTTATGGATCTCACCATGGGAAGCCTCGCATCCATCTGGGCGATGCTTTCAAGCATTGCCTCCTTGCTTGACGTGTCTATGGAATAGCACGAACCCGGCAGATCCGCGCAGTAGGCATTG
The DNA here is from genome assembly GCA_001874005.1 of Desulfobacteraceae bacterium CG2_30_51_40. Classification (GTDB taxonomy): domain Bacteria; phylum Desulfobacterota; class DSM-4660; order Desulfatiglandales; family Desulfatiglandaceae; genus CG2-30-51-40. The sequence continues at coordinate 7,190 of MNYJ01000050.1, read as the reverse complement.
TTGTCCCTGAAGTTCCTGGAAAGGATGGAGCCTATGTGGGCGATCCCGCGATCTTCCAGATAGTGCCAGAAATTGATATCTACCGTATAGTGATCTATGTAGCAGGTGAACATCCTAAGCCGCTCCTGCGGGACGCCAGGTTTTCCTTTCCTCGCATTCTCCTGAGCGCTTTCAAGCATGGATGAAAGAAGCCTTGTAAATATCGCGTCACCTGCAAAGCAGAACCTTCCTGCGTAGAGCATCAAGGAATAGATCGGAGGCACAGGCGAGGGCACAAGGGCCATGAGGTCCTCCAGCTCCGCCGTAAGGTAATCCTGCCTTTCAACCTCTGAAAGTAGCCCTGACAGACGCTCAAAGTCCAAAGGCTTTCCGCTGTGTTCTTCTAGAAACCTGACAAGCTCCATGTAGTCCGCGGCGTGGTAGTTCTGGCTCCTTGCATCGCCTATGCTGCTGGGATAATTGAGCTGAAAAAAAGGTATGCCGAGGTAGGCGGCGGTAAAGGCAAAGGCAGTGGCATTTGTGTCGCATACGCCTGGTGTGTCGCAAACCACAAGGTCAATCCTCTCCCCAAGGCCTGCCAGATAAGCCCCCATGGCCCCCCTCTGGGAGGAACAGGAGGTCTCCGTCATTCCAGCCTCGCAGCAGAAATCCATATACTCGAACATGCCCCTTTGCCATACAAGGCCTCCTATGGCAGTCAGGATTTCGAAGGTTACAGGAACCATATCCGCGGCAAAGAAGATCACAGGAGACTTGCAGAAGGTTGTTGCAACAAGCTTCTTTCCCCTCCCGTGGGCTGTGAGGATATTGTCATAGTTTTGGGCGAGGAGTTCAAGAAATATCCTCCCCGCTTCGCCCTCACGCAGGAAGCTCGATGCCACTCCCCTGAAATAGGGCATATATTCAAAAGCAGCCCTGGCCTCCTTTTCCGTCCCCCTTCCAAGGGCCGCAGCAGCCTTCAAGGTCCTTCCCATCAGCCAGTCGTAGTTGTACTCCTTTATCTCAGGACGCATGGGTCAAACCTCAGCCGCAGCCCTTGAGGCCGCTGATGCCGTTGATTCAACGCGCTTTATCGTCAGCCTTTTAGCCGCGATCTGCTCCAGAAATGCATCCACCCTCAGATTGATCCTTCCCGTGTCCGCCAGAGGGCCGTATTCCCGCTCGATACGAAGCGCTGGAATCCCCATCCTCTTAAGATCCCTGGCCATAAGACCGTTTTCCGATCCGTGCATATCGCAGAACCTTATGTTCTGCAAAATAACCCCGTCGGCACGCCTTGATCTTACAAGATCAAGGAGCCTGTGAAGCCTCTCGGCATAACCACCAAACATCCTCGGACAAGTGGAGCTGACTAGATAATGCCCGGCGATGCCACGCAAGGGATCCTCCGATGCCTGAATGGAATTCGAGGCAAACCGGGAGCCGAAACAAAGCGTCTCTCCTACAACCAGGGCCTTTCCACGGCTTTCAATAAGGCGGAAAAGATCAAGGGTGTCGTCCACAGAACCTGCCACAACAAGCCTTATAAGGCATTCATCCGCAGGGGGCCTGGACATTGCCTCTTCAACGGCCTGCCTCATAAGCTGATTATAGTCCTCCCTTGGAAGGACCGACCCCGCTATGGCCGAGGCAAGAACTTCTGTTCCGCTTAACCTCGGGCCATCCTCGAGGAGAAAACCCTCCAGTGTCTCATAGAGCCTTCGCCCCTCATCATAGAGGGAGATAGCGCTGCTAAGATCTTCGTCGGTTATCTTCACATTGAAATGGGAAGACATCTTCTCGACAAGTACCTTCATCTCGTCAATAAACCATGAAAACCCATGACCTTCGGTCTTGTGAGGCACATCGAAATAGTGGAAAAACCCGGGCACTATGCCTGGAATATCCTCCCCTGCCTTTCTCCAGCACTCATGAAGCCTCCGCATGGCATCGCAACCGGGGGTTATCACGACCCCGTCAAGGAAACGGAAGGAACCTGAGCCTGCAAGCTCAAGAAGGCATTTAGGGAAACTGCATATAAAGGGGCCAAAGTAGGCATCCCCTATCGAGCTTCCCCTCGCCGCAAGCCCCCTCAGACGGATCGGAAGCACACCGGCGGCATAGAGGATTTCGGCCGGCACAAAGGAACAGGTGGTTCCCAAAACCGGCCTTCCCTCATCCCGCCATCTCATCACGGCCGGAGGATCAATCCTCGAAGCTGCATCCTGGAGAAGCGCCATGGCGCATTGCTGTTTCATGGCTCTTCCCCGTTGTCCTCCGAGCCGGCGGCATCTTTCCCGCCATGATCCCGGCCCCGGGAAAGTCTTTCTCCAATCAGCTCTATAATCGGAGAAAACTTCTCCACAAAAGAAGGCCCTGCCGCATCCAGCAAGCGATCCACCAGGGAAAGAAGGCTTGTCTCATCAATCGTCTCGATTCCCTCGACCAGGACCTTTCCGCAGAGTTCCGGCCTCTTATCCCAGAGAAACAAGATGCGACGAAAAGCGCTGTTTAAAGCCTCCGCTGCATCCCTTAGATCAAGCGAGGCAAGCACCGCCTCGGCAAAAACCTCCTGCTCCGGAGGCGCCATATCTTCATCTGCGGCAAAGGAGCGGGAAAGGCCCCTCATCCTGTAAGAAAAGGCCCTGGCTCTTGAAGCGGCAATGCCGGCCATGAGATCCGGATTCCTCATTCGGCCTGACACCTCCGCCTCATGCCATGCGGCGCTTATCTCATTTGCCGCTCCTGCGGCCTTCAAAAGCACTTCTTTGTCAATATCGTCGTATAGTCTCCCAATGAAGTTTGAAAAGAGGGTAGAGAGTCTTGGCGCACCCACCTCTCCCAGAAGTGCCGAGCCTGTCTGGAGCTTTCGGATGATTTCCGCAACCTGGTTTGCCAGATCCGAGATCGCGGACGGATAAAGCCTCTCGCAGTAGGACGCTGCGATGTCGCACACAAGATCAGGCGGCATCTCGTTGATGCGGCATAGAAAACCCCTCAAGACCTCAATCGCAGCCGCTGCCACATCCGGAATGAAGGATAGCAATATCAAAACCTTTCCCGGATAGGCAAAGAGTTCATCAAGGACTTGGGTCGTGATGGAGGCAAGAAACGGCTTTGATTTTTCTATTGCCTCCCTTATCTCTCCAAAGTCGGTCTGTCTTACGATGCCCTTCAGGGCCTCAGCAAGCCTTTCTGTGAACAAGGCGGGATCTGAGTCGCGGAGCCTGTTCAAGACATGAAAGACCTCCGTAATGAGCCTTCCCGCATCATGAATCCTAGCCCTCTCGATAAACTCTGATATGACTTCCGCCTGCGCCTGGGGGGTGAGCCTATCCAGGGCGGAGAAGACCTCCGACACCTTTCTCGCAAGCCCTGGAATTATCGGGGCCGCATCCTTCAATATCTCCCTGACAATTTCAGGCTCGGATAAAAGATCAGAGAGGCATGGCGCCTCTTTCGCGAGCAGGCCCCTTTTTATCCTGCGGCCCGCGGCCCTCGAAAGGATGCCGCAAATGACCCTGTTTCCGGCCCACAGGTCAAGAAGCGCCGGAGCAGCCTCCGCGACAAAGGAGCGGAATTCCTTTGTTTCAAGAAGCCGCTTGAGTATTTCCTTTTTCATGGCATTTCCCTGATCCCGGCCCTGCCTGCCTCCTGTGCGATACCTCCCGATCCCTCTTTTCCCAGAAGATGCGCGGAAAGCCGCTTTGCCAGGGCAAGGATCGTAAAGGTCGGAGGGATGCCCATTTCCTGCGGCATGACTGAGCAGTCGCACACGTAGAGGTCTTCAAAGCGCGTTTTGAGATTTGAGTCCACAAGCTCCCCCATCTTGGCAGTTCCCCCTGGATGCGCGGCAAAGACCCAGGACTTGTATATCTCTTTCGCCCCTGCTTTTCTAAGGATACGGGAGGCGTGTTCCGATCCCTTTTGGAGTCTCATCTTATCCGCCCTTGTCAGCGGTTTTCTGATGGAGCCCCGCCTTGTGAGGCGGCCCCCCAGGTCATCCCTGATCTTTATCATCACGGGGAGTACGTCTTTGTAGGAAAAGGCCTGTCTGATACCCAAGACCTCCGCATCAAAACCGATCTTGAGGATTTTGGGCATATTGAAATCCGTCATGACGATGCCGTCCTCCTCAAGGTGCACTCCGGTCGTCATGGGCACGGCACGGCCTTCATCAAGGCCTCTTATCCTTCCAAAAACAAAGACCAGGGGATCGAAAAAGAAATCACGGCCCGCCTCTGGAATCCCGCTTTCCTTAAGAATCAAGGGTGTTCCGATTCCGCCCGCGGAAATAATAACCTTTTTCGCATAGGCCCTTTTCTCCAGGCCCTCTTTCCTGTAAACGACGCCTACTGCCCTGCCGCCATCGCTGAGGACCCTGGTAACCCTTGAATGGTTTATAATGGTCGCGCCTGCCTTTATCGCATCATCAACAAAGAATCGCGCGTTCCACTTGGCCCCGTAAGGGCAGCCGTATGAGCAGAGTTGGCAGCTCGGCCTGCATCTTTCCTGGTAGATGAACTTGTTGAGGCGTCTTGCGTCATAGCCAAGAGCCGACGCGCTTTCAAAGAAGCGCCTGGGACCAGGGCCAACAAGCCTATCTTCCAACGGGGCGATGGGGATCTCCCTTCTAAGCTCTGCGATTTCCTTTCCCAGATCAACCCCGTTTGGCAAAAACATCGCGGAAGGAGGATCAAAGGCGGTCGCGCAATAGATCACCGAACTTCCGCCTGTCGTGATGGCCCTGATCATCCCAAGAAAACCATCCGTCAAGAGAAGGCCCTTTCCCGGGATAAGCGCCCTCCTCACGGTCTCGAAGACCTTACCTCGCACAGGATCAAAGTCACCCCATTCGAGGATTAGGACGTCTTTACCTTTCCTCGCAAGCTCCCTTGCAACCGTAGCCCCGCCGGGGCCTGATCCCACAATTACAGCAGCAAATTCGTGCCCGGCCCGGACATCTGCCGATGTCATAGGGTCCCCTCCATATCAGGCCTTCGCCTTTTTTCCTTTATCCTTGATGCCCGGCGCTTGTATTCCAGCCTTCGCTCATTAACAGACCTGGGCGGGCGGGTCTTTCGTCGAACCTTAGGGGCCGTGCTCGCCCGCTTTATCAGTTCGGAGAGCCTCTCAAGGGCATCCCTTCTGTTTGCCTCTTGAGTTCTGAACCTTCTGGCCTGAATACGAAGTATGCCGTCTTTCCCCATTTTCCTGCCCGCAAGCCTCATAAGTCTTGCGCGCACCTCGTCGGTGATGGAGGAACTCTGCCCAACGTCAAACAACAGCCGCACGGCCGTCTCAACCTTGTTTACATTCTGGCCCCCAGGCCCTGACGACCTCATAAACTCAAAGGATAGCTCTGCCTCCGGTATCCTGATATCACTGCCCGACGCGCTCAAGTAAGCCTTACCCCTCTATAATCCGAAAAAGATGATAACGTACCTGCTGTTTCACTGATTTGTCGAAACCCTCCCGGCCCTTTCGACCCTGCCTCATAGAACCTCAGCATCTCGGCTCTCCCGCTGCATGCCTCGCACTCAGCAATGATTGGCGTTAGGAAAGACCAGCAAAGCTCCACCCCGTCCTGCCTCCAGAAAAGCATCTGGTCTCCCAGCATAACATCCATAAGCACCTTTTCATACGCATCTCCGGACGGTGTTTTCCCAGAGCCTTCGTAGCAAAACTCCATATCAGCGGATCTCAAACATATCCTCATGCCCGGGTTTTTCGTCTGAAACGAGAGGGTGATCTTTTCCTCGGGGGAGATACCGATTGTAAGGGTGTTGGCCGTGATATGCTCCCCTATTATGCTCCTCAGCATGGAATGGGGGACCTCCTTAAACTGTATTCTGATTTCGGTGAGTTTTTTTGCCAGGCTCTTTCCTGACGTGAGGTAAAAAGGCACGCCCTGCCAGCGCCAATTATCAATGAAGACCTTCATTGCGGCAAAGGTTGGCGTTAGGGAATCAGGGGAAACGCCCCGCTCCTCCCGGTAGCCCGGCACTTTATTGCCGTCAATCACTCCGGCCTTGTATTGCCCAACTATGAGATGGTTTTCGAGATCATCCACCGGAAAGGGCCTAAGGGACCTATAGACCCGCACCTTTTCATCCCTTACCGTGTCCGCGTCAAATTGAGACGGAGGATCCATGGCCGTTAGGCTCAGAAGCTGCATCATGTGATTCTGAAACATGTCTCTTAAGACTCCGGCCTCCTCATAGTAACCGGCCCTGTGTCCTACTCCGAGCGATTCGGCAGCCGTTATGGAAACATTATCCACGTATCTTCTGTTCCAGATAGGTTCAAAGATGGCGTTGGCAAATCTGAGGATCAGGACGTTTTGAACCGTCTCCTTTGCCAGATAATGGTCAATCCTGAAGATCTGATGTTCGGCAAAATGCTTGTGAAGAGCGGCATCAAGGTGTCTGGCAGTTTCAATATCCCGTCCGAAGGGCTTTTCAACCACAATCCTTGTCCAGACATCTCCGCCTTCGGGCTCCCTGGATAGACCAGCCTCCCCCAGCATAAGGGCTATGGACTCGTAGAGGGATGGAGGAACGGCAAGATAGAAAATCCTTCTCCCGGCAGTTCCTGCTTTCTTCTCCAACTCGGAAAGCCCTGTGGCTAGACCCTCGTAGGAGGATAGATCATCATAAAAAATCTGCCTGTAGTAAAGCCTGGAGGCAAATTCCTCCCATCCTTCGGCATCCTTGGATGATGCAAAAAGGGCCTTTTTCATGACAGTCCTGAACTCATCATCGCTATAGGCAGTGCGGGCGCATCCTAAGATCAAGCAGGGATCAGGAAGGAGCTTTTTTTTGTAAAGGCTGAAGAGGGATGGCATTATTTTCCTTGCCGTGAGATCTCCTGAGGCGCCCATTATCACAATAGCGCACGGAGCCGGAAATCCCTCCAAGAGGCACGATCCGGCTGGAAGCGGACTGGTATCGCTTACTGCGGGGTAGTTGATTTCAATCATGGCAGCTTCTTCCTTTCATTGGCCTTCAAGAAACCAAAGTGATCCCTATGATCATCTAATCTTTATTCCTTGAGCGCTTCCATGTTATGATAGTTTATTATGACCCGCCTGTCCAATCTTCAAGGGAAGATAGGTAGTGTCCATCCGGAAATGGCTATTTTCACCGATTTCGGCGTTGGGCTCAAATTTTAATCCTCGAAATACGTCTATGTATTCCTGTGGTTAAAAT
>MNYJ01000107.1 GCA_001874005.1 Desulfobacteraceae bacterium CG2_30_51_40 | reverse complement strand
TTAAGAACCCCATTCGGCTGCCGCCAATCCCATTCCCTGCAAACTTCTTGAGAAATAAAACGTCTGCTTTTGCCAGGGTGTGCCTCAATAATACGCCTGACGATCTCGACATCTTCCGGGGTGACTGACCGCCTCCTGTATGTTATGATCGATTCCATTCCTGAGACTATAAATCATCAGGAACCGGAACGCAATCTTTTTCGAAGAAAAATTACGGCACGGCGGACAATTTTAAATTGGAGCTACGATTGCCCGTGAACGGTTACGGTTCCAGATAAGCGGCAATACCCATTACGGGTGGATAGAGTACGAAGGATCAACAGGCATAGTTGGCGCGTCCTCTGATGAAGGAAGCCGCCAATTGAAAAACGGCCTTCCCGTTGTTCAAGGAACCATCTACGGCTGGGCCTACGAGGATGTGCCTGAAAGGCGTATCAAGGCCGGGGACAAGGGTCAGTCTGCCCAGCCGGTTCCCACCCTCAATGAGTGGGGTATGATATTTCTGATGGGTCTAATCCTCCTGGAAGGGACCAGGCGTCTCAGGAACAGGAGCAAAGAGGCCTGATATCCTAACGAAGAGAATCCTCCTTGTAGGCTGGGACGGGGCGGACTGGAAGGTCATCAACCCGCTTTTGGACGCGGGTAAGATGCCAAACCTGGAGGGCCTCGTCAACGAAGGGGTCATGGGAAACCTGGCCACCCTGTTCCCTGACCTCTCCCCCATGCTGTGGACATCCATTGCCACAGGAAAAAGACCCTTCAAGCACGGAATCCTTGGCTTCACAGAGCCTGATCCACACGGCAGAGGGATCAGGCCGGTGCTGAGCCTTTCCAGAAAGACCAAGGCCTTCTGGAACGTCCTTAGCCAGTCGGGCATGAGGTGCAATGTGGTCGGCTGGTGGCCTTCTCATCCTGCAGAGCCGATAAACGGGGTCATGGTTTCAAACCATTACAAAGGCAATTACCGTTCCCTGGGCGAGCCTTGGCCTTTACCCTCCGGAGCTGTCCACCCTGCAAGGCTTGAAAAAAACCTTGAAGAACTCAGATGGCATCCCCAGCTCCTGAGCGAAGGCCACATCCTTCCCTTTGTGCCCCGGGCTGCGGATGTTGACCAGGATAAGGACCGCCGGCTCGAGACAATAGCTAGGGTCATCTGTGACTGCAGCACCACCCAGAACGCAGCCATGGCCCTAATGATACATGAGCCCTGGGACCTGACCGCGGTCTATTTCGACGCCATAGATCATTTCTCCCATGCCTTTATGCGTTTTCATCCGCCAGCCCCTGACTGGGTCCCCAGACGCGACGCGGAGATATACGGCCAGGTGGTTGAGAGCGGCTACATATATCACGACATGATGCTGGGCAGACTTCTCCGGCAGGCGGGAGACGACACGACGGTCATCCTGGTTTCGGACCACGGCTTTCATTCAGATCACCTGAGGCCCAGACACATACCCAGAGAACCGGCAGGACCGGCGGCCCAGCACAGGACCCACGGCATATTTGTCATGAAAGGCCCTGGTATAAAGGCGGATGAGCGCATTTACGGCGCATGCCTTTTGGACGTTTGCCCCACGGTGTTGTGCCTGCTTGGTCTTCCTGTCGGGAAGGACATGGACGGACGCCCCCTGGTGGATGCCTTTGAAAACCCCCCTGAAGTTAAGACGATAGATAGCTGGGATCTTCTGGAGGGGGATTGTGGGATGCATCCAAAGGAGCGGTTGAGCGATCCCATTGAGGCAACGGAGGCCATAGAGCAGCTTGTTGCCCTAGGCTATATCGAAAGGCCAGACGCTGACACTGATAAGGCGGTTAAGCAAACGGTAAGGGAGCTTAAATACAATGAGGCGAGGGCCTACATGGATGCCGGCCTTTACGGTCCGGCCGTGATCCTGCTCAAGGAACTTTCCGAGACATGGCCAGATGATTACCGCTTCGGTATCCAGTTGACAACCTGCCTTAAGACCGTCGGAAGGGTCAAGGACGCAAGGGCGGCTCTCGATGGGGTGTTTAAAAGGAAGCTTGAAAGGGCCAAGACTGCAAGAAAGGAAATCGCCGGCATAAGGAAGAAGATAAAGGAAAGGGGAGAGAAGAAACCAAACTCTGAGGAGATTAAAAGGCTGACTGTGCTAAGGTCGCAAGCATCCGTGGATGACTACGCAATGCAATATCTGAAGGCCGCTATAGCCATGGCTGAAGGAGATCTTCACTCGGCCCTGAAACATTGCAAGCAGGCTGAGCTTGCGGATGACGGGCAGCCCGGTCTTTATCTCCTGATGGGCGAAGTATATCTCAAGATGAGACTCTGGGATGATGCGGAGGCATCGTTTTCTGTCGCCCTCAAGCTTGATCCTGAAGGAGCCACCGGGCACCTGGGGCTCTGCAGGGCATTGATGGCAAAGAGGAGGAGCCAGGAGGCATTGGAAGCCGTCTTTGAATCCCTGGCCCTTGACTACCACAATCCAATGGCCCATTACCTTCTTGGTACCATACTTCACAGATCGGGGAGACTGCCCGAGTCAATATTGGCCCTGAAGGTGGCGGTAAGGCAGAATCCGAATTTCGTAGAGGCGTTGAGGAGACTCGCCCATATCTACAAGAGAAGGCTCAGGGACGGCGGAAAGGCTGAAGAATACCTTGCGCTGGCCCGCGAGGCGTCAAAGCGGTCGAAATCGCTGAGGAAGACTATTGCCGTACCGGCCGACCCGGAAAACAATGTCAATGCGACTACTTCCCAGCTATTGCGCGGAGGGTCGGACTCGGCGGTCTCTCCTGTCCATCTGAATACCGTATTGCCCGACCAATCGCGTGTTATAACAATAGTGTCAGGGCTTCCCCGTTCAGGCACTTCCATGATGATGCAGATGCTTGATGCAGGTGGATTTGAGATACTGAGCGACGGAAAAAGGGTGCCTGATCATGACAATCCGCGCGGATACTATGAGTATGAGCCTGCAAAACGGATAATCAGGGATATCTCGTGGTTGCATGAGGCGGAGGGTAAGGCGGTCAAGATAGTTGCTCCGCTTTTGAGATACCTTCCCTCAGGCCGCAGTTACAGGATCATCTTCATGGAACGTGATCTATCGGAGATCGCTGCCTCCCAGGAGGCCATGCTGGGGCGTAAGGATGGCGGGAAATCCCTGGCGCGCGGTAAGAGGCTTTCCGGAATCCTGGCCCGACAGGTGAGAGATGCCAAGGCCTGGATTGAAGGCAGGGGGATCGTGGTGCTTTTTTTGGAGTATGGCCGCTGTGTTTTAGAACCTGAGGCGGCTGCCGAAGAGGTCTCCCTGTTCCTTGGGACGGATCTTCAAGTGAGTGCAGCGGCAAAGGCGGTTGCCCCGTCGCTTTACAGAAAAAGGAGCAGTATTTGAGCCGGTTCCAAGCAGGTTGAGAGGCCGCTGTGGAGGATCAGTACCATTTCGAAAATGTCTGGAATGTCGTTACGCCTGAACTCAAGAAGGATCTGATTGAATTCTGGAAGAGAAACAATGCCCTTCCACCCGGAGAGAATCCTGAAGAAAGGGCCCTGCAGGCGATCTTTGTTGTCAGGGATGCGGAAGGAAGGATCGTCTCTGCCTGCACTGCAAAGAAGATATATGTGAGGAGGTTCCGAAATTACTTTTGGTTCTACAGGACCATGACCGACCGTGATTGCAGGTTCAAGGGCCTGGCGCTCGACCTGCTTCTTAAGGCCAAGAACTTCCTAGAGAAACTTTTCAAGGAAGACGCTGACAGAAGCTCAATCGGCATAATATTCAATATTGAGAACAGAGAGGTGGCAGAGAGATTCAGGCAGGCGGTCTTGCCGAGAACCAAGGCGGTCTTCATGGGTTACAATAGCACAGGACAGCAGATAAGGGTCTGTTATTTCGAGGGGGCTGAGATCTGAATGCCGGCTTCCTGCGTCAAGCCCTGTGTTTCTTGATAGTTTCCCAAGGAAACCTCATTTAGGCAGCCGATAGGCGGAGGGCTCCTTGGCGCCATCGAGCATGGCCTGGAGACTGTCCCTTTTCTGCAGGGCCTCTGCCAGGCGTTTTTCAAGCTCGGGCCGCTGGGATTCATGGGCAGAAAGGAGCCTTTGCTCAAGCGCCTCCACCTCCTTTTTGAGGCGGTAAAGGTCTTTTGCTATCAGACGCAGGGACATGAAATGCCGACCTCTCCGGATACTATTTCGGGCCTTGGCAGGTTCACCTTCTTAGGCTGGTTTTCGTCCGGTTCTTCAAAATAGCGGTAGAGTTCTTTTTTGAGCCTTTCTATCTCCTTTTTGAGCCAGGGGATGATCTCCTTTTCAATGGTATTTCGGAATGACTTCTCAAGGATTTCTATCTCGTTTCCGAGGCGTTCAAGGGCTTTCTTGAACTTTTTTGCTGCATCGCTTTCCGGGATGGATTCAAGAAAGTCCTTAAGCTTTTGAAGTTCTTCCTTTAAGGATTCAAGGTCATCTTCGCCTTCGTCCCCGCCGGGAGCATCGGAAGGGGAATCGGCGGGCATGATGCCTTGGGATGCGGTGAAGCGGTCAAGCGGACGCGACAAGGGTCTTCCCTCCAGTGGCGATTTATGTAATGTGTGGAGGGCCACTCCCAGGCGTGGGGCAGGATGCTTTAAAACACTGCAATATTCCTGCTGATAGGAGGATTGGGACGCTATGGATTGCGTCACTCCGAATGTTATGAGGAGAAAGCCTGTCAGAAGCAGGGCTGGGCAATAAAAGGATTTTCTACGCATCTTTTCACCTCAAAGGCCTAATCAAGGGGCAAAATTTCCCCGGCGGCAAGTGATGAGATAGCATCGGGGCCGAAGCTGAGGGTGCTGAAGAGCCTTTCTTCGACAACCCTGCACATGCTGAAATTTGCCCTTATTAGCTCCTTGATCTTATCATTATTCCTTCCATAGCGCTCAATGATGTAGTCAAGGCGCTCTTCCAGGGGGACTACCTGATCGTGTTTGACCCTCTTATCGGAATAATACACTATCTCTTCTTCCGAAATCGTTTCAGGAATGGCCGTCGCTGCAAAGCGGACATGCCGGGATACGATCTCGGCAATCTCGTCGCAATGCTCTTCAAGACAGATCATCCTTCCGAGTTCGCAGTGATCTCCGCCTGCTTTGAGCGCTGATATTTTTCCTATATCATGGAGGAGCGCCCCCGCAGTTGCCCTCTCCACTGATAGAACATATCCCCCGGATTCGAGGGACCTTGTAAGAAGCCTTGCTATCTTAGCCACCATCACAGAATGATTCATTATATGCTCGGGCATCCTGTGAATCTCCATTAGATTAAAACACCTTTTGACGGATGGGATCATAATCAAATCTTTTCCTCAGGGAAGGTGCATTTTCATATAAACTGCCATGCCCGAATGGGGTACAACGAAGGATGAAAATGCCGTAGGTCATTTCCGACCCGATCCGGAATCCAGGCATAAAAGACCGGCTAACGGCTCCCGGAGCGAGGTCAGGTACAGGCTACGCCAGTATGACGATGTATTTTCAGATAAATTAACAACTCCTGTTAAAAGGCGCAAGGTAAAACCTCCGAGGTGCTACAGGATCATTCCAGGGTTGACATGAGGATGAAGCATGGTTTAGTTTAAATCATATAAAGTGTATCATCTCAATAATTGGGGGTAATGAACCTGGATTCCGTCTCCCTGATCGGGGTCCGGGGCATACTTTGCCAATATGACGTAACACGTCAAACACATTGAAATTATTCTTAGGGGGCCTTCCATGAGCAATTTTTCTCAAAACAGCACTAAGGTAACAACATTTCATATACTCCAAAAGGAGCAAAGGCATCTGAAGGCCCAGCTCAGGCTTCATTCAAAGTGGAAGAAGTCGGTGCTTATTATTCCATGCCTGGCTACGGAATTTACAGACCCGGCCAACCTTCCTGTATTCAGAAATATCCTTAAACAACTCAAAGACATAACTTATCTCTCGCATATCATTTTCGGCCTTGACAGGGCCTCTGAAGAAGATGTCGGAATCCTGAGGGAGATGCTCGGGTCATTCGGAATCAGGAACTTTATAATTCAGTGGAATGATGGCCCTAGATTTCAGGAGATTTACAGCAACCTTGCCGAAGCCGGCTTTAACGTGGGAGAGGCGGGCAAGGGAAAAAACATGTTCTTGAGTTTTGGTATAGCGATAGCCCTCGGGGCTCATTCTATAGGGCTGATAGATGCCGATATAAGGACGTTTTCAAGGGATCAACTTGACAGGCTGCTTTTCCCTGTCGTGGTGTTAGGCTATGACTTCTCCAAGGCCTACTACGCCCGTCTCAAGGAGGGGACCATGTACGGCAGGGTCAAGAGGCTTCTCCTTGATCCTTTGCTTCTTGCGCTTAAGAGGAAATTTTCTGAGAGCAAGGACGATAAGATGTTAAGGCTTATAGACTTTCTGCTTGGATTCAACTACCAGCTTTCCGGAGAGGTGGCATTTCATGTGGATCTTCTGAAGAGGATGAGATTCGCCACCAACTGGGGGGTTGAGATATTTACCCTCATAGAGGTTTACAGAAAGGCTTCGTCAGCGGCTCAGGTCATGTTTAGCCTGTCTCCGTTTGACCATAAGCATCAGGACGTGTCGCTCAAGGATGAAACCAGAGGCCTTCACCGCATGGCTATTGACATAACAGCCACTCTCATGAATGCCTTGATAGTGGAGGAGGGGCTTGAGATATCCGACACCTTCTTTAGAGACCTGGCCGTTACCTATCAGGCGGTCGGAGAAGATCACATAAAAAAGTATTCCGACGATGCCATATTCAGCAATCTGAAGTATGATCAGGACGCAGAAGACGGTCTTGTTAAAGGCGTCTTCAGGCAATCAGTGCTTCAGGCGGGAGATATGCTGAGTTCACCATACAAGATGACCGAGAGGTTCCTGCGGTTTGTGAACTCTCATAAGGAATTCCGGCCTTACCTTGAACAGGGCCTGGCTGATGCGATCCTTGCCGTTGAGGATAAGGAGGAACGCTCAATATTCGAGATTCCCCAGACGGTTTCATGGGACAGGGTTTCGAGAAAACTTCCCCGCATATTCTATGATCTTATAGATGCAGTTGAAGAGGAAAAGAAAAGGGTTTCCTGAATAAGGGGCGATTGTTGAAAGAACCTCTCCACCTTTTGGTCTTTACAGACCTGGACGGGACCTTGCTGGATCATGATACCTACTCATGGGAAGCGGCCGGCCCCGCAATGGATATGTGCAGGGAACTCCATATTCCGATTATCATAGTATCCAGCAAGACAAGGGCGGAGATAGATATCCTAAGGAGGAAGATGGATTTGTCGGATCCCTTTGTGAGCGAAAACGGGGGAGGGATTTTTTTCCCGGTCAGTTCCGGTGATCACACTCCACCCCCTGACGCTCGGCTTGAGGGCGATTTGTGGCGATGGTCGCTAGGGGCTGAATACCCCTATCTGGTTCAAGCGCTGAGGGAAATAAGGCTGGAGTTGGGATGGGAGATCAGAGGTTTTTCGGATATGAAGGTGGATGAGATAATAGCACTTACTGGACTAGGCCCTTATGAGGCAAGGCTTGCTGCTGAAAGAGAATATGATGAGCCGTTTGAGATTGTCAGACCTTTGAACCCCGATCTTTCCGTCCTTAGGGTTGCTGCCGCGCAAAGGAAGCTTTCGGTTGTTTCAGGGGGAAGATTCTTTCATCTTATGGGCAATTGCGACAAAGGAGTAGCCGTAAGAAAACTTATTTACTGGTATAGGGGTTTATCCGGCAGGAGGATTCTTACCATAGCCCTGGGTGACAGTGAAAATGATCTTCCGATGCTTAAGGTTGCGGACTGCCCTGTTTTTGTTCGCTCCAGGCATCAGGTTCCATCGCCGGTAAAAGGCCTTGAAAGAATTAGGGTAACGGATGAACCCGGCCCTGCGGGATGGAACAGGACCGTTTTGGAGATTTTGAAGAACAGCGGTATTTAGGTGTCTTGAAAATCCCCCTTCGCTTCACTCCTCCCCCTCGACGGGGGAGGATGGGGTGGGGGTGATTTTCATCTTTCGTTGTGCCCTATTTGGGCATGGCCGTTAGTAAGGCTGCAGGAAAATACTTGGATAGAAGCCTTCAGTATCCCGAAGAATGAAGGCTCACATATAAGTAGTGTCCATCCGGAAATGGCTATTTTCACCGATTTCGGCGTTGGGCTCAAATTTTAATCCTCGAAATACGTCAATGTATTCCTGTGGTTAAAATTATCGCCCGCCTTGAACTCGACTAAACTATCTCATTTCCGGATGGACACTAAGTACGCAGCGGCGACCTGTCTGCGATGCCACGCACAGGCAGGCAAGGGGTGAAAAAACGCAGCAGATGGGCGTTTTTCAGAGGCTTATCAAGAGGGTCTTCTGCACTTTTATTTAATATCTCAGGAGGAGTGATGACAGAACTAAACCCGGAAAGGGTCAACGAGGCCGAACTGATTGTAGGTATTCCCTCCTATAACGAAGCCGATTCGATTGCATTTCCTGTTTCTCAGGCCGATGAGGGCATCCGGAAGTATTTCGGCGATAAAAAATCCGTAATCATCAACTGTGATAACGATTCATCCGACAACACAAAAGAGGTCTTCATGGCAGTCAAGACTCAGACGCCCAAGCTATATATCTCCACTCCTCCCGGGGTGAAAGGCAAGGGTAACAACTTCAGGAATCTTTTTAAAAAGGCAGTCGAGCTGAAGGCACATGCGGTAGTAGTTGTTGATGCTGATCTTCGAAGTATTACCCCTGAGTGGATAAGAAATCTGGGTGAGCCCCTTTTCAAGGGATTTGCCTATGTGGCACCCCTTTACGTGAGGCATAAATACGACGGCACCATCACCAACGGGATCGCCTATCCCATGACAAGGGCGCTTTACGGCCGGAGGGTTCGACAGCCTATAGGAGGCGATTTCGGCTTCAGCGGAAAACTCGCGAAGGTTTACCTTGAAAGCGATCTCTGGGACGAAGCCGTCTCCCATTTCGGAATAGATATATGGATGACAACACTTGCAATCTCACAGAGATCTCAAGTGTGCCAGGCATTTCTTGGTAGGCCCAAGATACACAGAACAAAGGACCCTGCCTCCCATCTCGGGCCTATGTTCAGGCAGGTAATTGGAACGGTGATGAAGTTGATGGGAGAGTTTGACGGCATCTGGACCAGGGTAAGATACAGCCGCCCTACGTCCATTTACGGATTCGGGCTGGGAGAGGTAGAAATGCCGCCCGGTGTTGATGTAAGCGCTCAAAAGCTTTTCGCAAGCTTCCAGGATGGCTTCAAGAGCTACGGAGAGGTCTGGAAGGAAATCCTCTCAGAGGTGGTTTATGGAAAACTGACTGAGATAGGAACGCTTGCGGTAAATGGGTTCGATTTTCCGACTGATCTATGGGCGCGGCTTCTATTCGACGCGGCACTGGCCTACAGGAGTTCCGACCTTGACAAAGAGCTGCTCGTTGATTCCCTCATCCCGCTCTATTATGGAAAGACGCTTTCCTTTGTGAAAAAGATGGCAGGAATGTCCATCCAGCAGGCGGAGGACGCGATAGAGGAGGACTGCATGGTCTTTGAACTGGCCAAGCCGTATTTGGTTAAGCGCTGGGAGAAGTTCTCCCAAGCCTCCTGACGAAAGCCGAAGGCTGTGGTAAACTGATGGGACAGTGGTCTTCAAGAATTATCTTCTCCGCGGCTTCGCGACCCTGCGGAAGCGAGGTTTAATAAAGTTACTTAGTGCCCATGCACAAAAAGATTTCGGGCACCGGCAAGTTTCCAATCAAGAGTTACGGTCATGAGCGGTTTCGGTCGGAAACAAGTATGAGCCTCAAATCCATGACATTGGTATTTGTGGGCCCGGTAATGAGAAGGTCCCCTGTCTTCTTCAGGAAATGATAGGAGTCATTGTTTTTCAAAAACTCTGATACGTTCATCCCGGCTGCCGTTCCTCTTGAAACCGTCCCGGCGTCCACGACGGCGCCGGCAGCGTCAGTAGGCCCGTCGTTTCCGTCTGTGCCTGCGCTCATTATCACAAGACTGTCAGATGCGCCTGCTATAGCTATGGCAGAGGCGAGGCAGAACTCCTGATTCCTTCCTCCAAGCCCCTTTCCTCTTATGGTAACTGTGGTTTCGCCGCCGGATATTACGCAGGCAGGCCGCTTTATAGGTCTTCCGGTTGCCATTATCTCTCCCGCGATCGCGGCATGGAAAAGGGCCGCCTCACGTGTCTCCCCTTCTATCATGGAAGACAGAATCAGGGTTTCATAGCCAAGACTGCGGGCCTTTTCTTGAGCCGCCTCAAGGGCGAGGATATTACTACCCACTATTATGTTTTGCACCCTGCTGAAGACCTGGTCACCCTTCTTCGGGGTCTCGGCTAGAGTTCCTGCCGCTCCCATTTCAAGACGCTTCCTGATTCCGGAAGAAACATCCTTAAGGCCGTATTTATCCAGAATGGCCGAGCCCTCGGAAAAAGTGGACATGTCGGGTGTAAATGGCCCTGATGCGATGACATCCATGCGGTCACCCACGACATCCGAAAGCATGAGATTGATGACGGTGGCGGGGAAGGCCTTTGCGGCAAGCTGGCCGCCTTTGGAAATAGATATATGTTTTCTGACGGCGTTTATCTCCGCGATAGTGGCCCCGCAGGCGATGAGCGACTTTGTCATGGCCTGTTTTTCTTCAAGGCTGATGCCTGGAGCAGGCTTCGGAAGCAGGGCCGAGCCGCCCCCTGAGATCAGAGAGAAAACCAAATCTTTTGCGCTTGTTGAGCCAAGGAGTTCCATTATCCTTCCGGTGCCCTCAACGCCGGCATTATCCGGTACGGGGTGTCCGGCTTCAACCGTCTCTATGAATGCAAGGGGAGCCGTGAATCCATATTTTACGTTTATGATTCCCCGGGTAATCCTTTTCCCAAATATGTCTTCAAGCGCTTTTGCCATAGGGGCTGTGGCCTTACCGGCCCCCACAACCAGAATCCGCTCAAAAGCTCCAAGATCAAGGCTGCTTATTGTCCGAACATCCTTTCCAATCTTGAGCAGGTTCCCTTCCACATTCAGAAAGCGTCTGACCGCGGAATAGGGATCTACGGCTTTCAGGGCATGAAGGAATATCTCTTTCGCTTCCTGTCGTGCGGTATTGGATGCTGTCATAAATAGGTCTCCTTATCCTTTCTTAAACTAACCCCCATGCCCTATTGGGGCACAACGAAGGATGAAAATCACCCCCACCCCTCCATTATAAAAAAGCCTCTGCCACATCCTTAAGACCCAGCGCAAGGAGACGTTCCTTGTCCGGAACCCCGGTTTCAATGTCCCATCCCATAGCCCTGTAAAATGCCTCAGCCATTGAACCGCGGTCAAGGGAGACGCCGGCAGCAGGCCCGCAGTCAAGAGGCGGATGACCGGTCAGCCTGGGATGAAGCGCAAAGTCCCTTGCGGAATTTATGCCTTCCCTCAGATTGAAGGCATGACGGAGATGCTCCACCCTCTCTCCTATCCTGAGGTATTCTTCATTGCCTAGATCCCATCCGGTTGAGGCATTCAGCCATTCGACAAGGGGCATTTCCCCTCCTACCTGGGTTCCGAAAACGCAGCAACCGGCGCAGTCCACAAGCATCCTGAAAAAACATCCGGCGGCCATGAAATCCCCCTTGTCAGTCAGGTTGTATTTTTCCCTGCCCGACATGAGGATCGGGGGTTTGCGTGTTTGCGGGAACTTGCGGTCAAGCCTTTCAATATCCATGAGCATGATTGAATAGACCATGTGACGGCCAGGGGCCGGTTCGCAGAGGTAGGCCATTCCGAATCCGGGATCGAACTTGGGATCGTGCATGGGGGGCTCGATTCCTCCGCAGTGGACGGCAAAGGCCTCAGAACCTCGTCCCAGCCTTTCTGCGGCCTTCTTTACTCCGTCCGCCAGGAGATCGCCTATGCCCTCCCTGGCCGTGATCAATCGTGTAAGATTGAGGATTCCCTCGGAATCGCCCCATGAAAGAGGCACCCCCCCTGTGTCTTTGTCCGTGATTATCCCATGTTCAAAGCACTCAATGGCGAACGCGACCGTTGCCCCGCATGAGATCGTATCCATTCCGGCCCTGTTGAGGAGATCGTTTACGCGGAATATCACGCCGAGATCTCTGTTAAGGAGAAGGGCGCCGAAGGCGCACAGGGTTTCATACTCAGGCCTGTGCATTTCCAGAATATTTTTTTCATCCAGGGGCACCTTTACTATTGCCCCGCATCGCAGCGGGCAGGAAAAGCACCCGTATTTCTTGTCCTCGAAGGCCCCTACCCTCTCAGCACCAATGGCTTCAGACATGGAGAAGGGAAAATCCCTGTATCCTACCCCATGCCAGTTTTTGACGGGACTGTCTCCGCCCTCGGCGCTCATGACGGTCATGGATGAGGTTCCGTACTTCTTCATCATGGCCCTGAAGAGTTGAGGAGGCTGGCGCATGTAGAAGGGGCTTTTCCTAGTCATCTGCCCCACCTTGTGGAGGAGGCGGTCGCCTATTATCTTCTCAAGATATCCTCCCTTCTCAAGCCTCTTTCTGAACGCGCCGCTCAAGGCCTTTATTCTTTCAGGATCAGCGACTCCTACCTTCTTTCTTCCCGCAGCCACTACGGCCTTGAGTCTCTTTGCTCCCATGACCGCCCCAAGGCCCAGACGGGCCGCAAGACGGCCCCCGTCCGTGGAAACTCCGGCCATAAGACTTCTCTTCTCTCCTGCCTGACCGATACATGCGACTTCGGCTCTCTTTCCGTGGCGCTCCTTCAGTAAGACCTCCGTTTCGATGGTATCCTTTCCCCAGAGGTCTGAGGCGTCGAGAAGGGTAGCCTCCTTTTCATCAATATAGAGATAGACGGGCCCTGGGCTTATGCCCCGGAAAAAAACCGCGTCAATGCCGCATCGTTTGAGTGCTGGGGCAAAATAGCCTCCGCTGTTTGCGTCGGCCCATCCTCCCGTTACAGGTGATTTTCCGAGCAGGGTGTATCTTCCGGCAAAAAGGGCGCCGGTGTCCGTCAAGGTACCCGTCGCAAACCCGAGGATATTGTCCGGTCCCAGGGCGTCAGCTCCCGTGGTAACCCTGTCCCAAAGAATCTTTGCCCCGAGTCCCAGGCCGCCCAGATAGCTTCGGTAAAAGGCCTCATCCAGTTCTTCGAAGACCAATTTGCCTGAGTCAAGGTTGACAAAAACCACCTTGGAGAAAAAACCCTTACCTTCTGATCTGGTCGGTTTCATTTAGCGCCTCCTTGCGGTTTCAATGCCGGATTTTCATCCTTCGTTGTGCCCCAATAAGGCATGGGGGTTAGATCCAAGATATATCCAACCGCACCTTTAACACCTTATTCCACAGCGTTCTGTCATGAAAAACAAGAAAATTTCGACATCCTTTATCAGCAATTTTAACCTTCCTGCACACTGGGATCCGGGTTGCGGGCATAGCCCGCCTTAGCGGATACTCCTTATATCATAAACATTATTCATTATAAACGATCATGTCTGCGCTCCCCGGAATGAAAAGAGTATTTAGGGTCAGTCTTTCTCGATTCTGATCGCAACCCCGATGTCCCCTCCTCTCCTTTTCTATTGTCAATTCGCTGTTTTTAGGATTTAATTGAAAGAAAGGAGACGCTTTAATGGGCTTGAGAGGCAAAAGCATTGTGGTCGGTGTGACGGGCGGTATAGCCGCATATAAGGCCGCAGAACTTGTAAGGCTCCTTGTAAGGCAGGAGGCCTTTGTGCGGGTGGCCATGACCGCGAATGCCCTCCACTTTGCGGGGCCGGTTACCTTTGAGGCCCTTACAGGGCAGAAGGTTATGTATGATATGTA
>MNYJ01000047.1 GCA_001874005.1 Desulfobacteraceae bacterium CG2_30_51_40 | reverse complement strand
TATCAATCATCATCCTGTCCTGGCTGAGCTTCCTTCTGTGAAGGGCGAGCCTCTTTGCATCAGCAACGAAGCTTGGCCAGGGGCCGCTTTCGAGCTGTTCAACTACTGGTATTTCGTGCTTAATTTTGAAGCTTTTAAGCTCGCTATCCGTATAGTTGTTAAGCTCTTTATCATTATAGATTCTTAAATCCTGATACTTTAATTCCTTCTGTGGTACAATTGGTTCAAAACCCATCAGCAATGCCTCCTTTTTCTAATCTCGAAAGAAAAATATGAATCCAAGGAGTTTCTCCTATTTTTTTCTCCTCAGTCACCTTCACCTCCTCCCCCATGGATTAAAATTCAGCTTGCCGCAAGCAAAAGGGCCTTCACGTAGCGCGCTATCACTGCCGGCTTTTCTGAAATCTCACCTAACTTATTGTGAATATTAGAACTAGTTTACCTTTCAAATACTTAACCATTACTTTATAGTCATTTCATCCGAACAATGTCAACAGAAAAAGCAAGTCTTTGCTATTGACTTTCATTTCCAGCCATGCGCCTAATTACAGCAATAGCGGAAAAAAATATTCGACCGCGATATTGGCTTGCGGCTAAAAACCAAAATAGCGGGCTGGGATTCATTCCAACTGACGGTCATGCTCGAATGGGGCACAACGAAGGATGAAAATCACCCCCCACCCCTCCATCCCCCGTCGAGGGGGAGGGAATAATGTCGGCGAAGCCTGCCCCGCACCTCGATCCGGGAGCCGAAATCGGTGAAAATAGCCATTTCCGGATGGACACTAACTCATGCTTTATGTTTATTATTTTATTGTGTTTAAATGGTTAATATATATCCAAGAGTTGTGATAGCAGGCCTTAAGGGGGCCTCCGGAAAAACCTTTCTGTGCCTCGGCATCGTAGGGGCGCTGAAAGAAAAGGCCCTCTCCGTGTCAGTCTTCAAGAAAGGCCCTGACTTCATAGACGCCGGCTGGCTGTCCTTAGCGGCAGGAACCCCGTGCAGGAACCTTGATCCGTTCCTTATGTCCAGAGATCAAATCCTTGCATCTTTTCAAGAAGGGGCGAAGGATTGCGGCATATCCATTATAGAAGGAAACAGAGGTCTTTTTGACGGACTTGATTACGAGGGCCTATGCAGTACAGCGCAATTAGCTAGAATCCTTGAAGCCCCTATTATTTTGGTTGTTGACGTAACCATGGCAACGAGAACAATAGGCGCCCTCGTCAAAGGATGCCAGGTCTTTGAGTCTGAGCTTTTAATCAAGGGCGTTATTTTGAACAGGGTGGGAAGCACAAGACAAGAATCACTAATAAGAAAGGTGATTGACTCATATTGCGGAATACCAACCTTGGGTGCTATCCCCAAACTCAAAGAGAATCAATTCCCTGAAAGGCACATGGGCCTTGTCCCCCATCACGAAAGGATCGGATCTTTGAGCGCGCTAAGATCCGCAAAGGAAGCGGCCCTGAGTTATGTGAATCTTCCCTCCATCATAGAGATAGCTTCGGAAGCCTCATTTATTAAGTCCAACGATTGCAGGGTCTCGCAAAGCCCTTTATTCCAACCCTCAGAGGCCCCTCGAATAGGGGTTGTCAGAGACGATGCCTTCTGGTTTTACTATCCTGAAAACATTGATTCCCTTAAAAGGAACGGCGCGAACTTGATATATGTCAGCGCCCTTTCAGATCACGAAATACCGAAGCTTGATTGTCTTTATATAGGTGGAGGGTTCCCGGAGACCATGGCGGAGGCACTTTCAAGAAATACCTCGTTTAGAGAGTCCATCAAGATAGCCGTGGACAAAGGGCTTCCGGTTTATGCCGAATGCGGCGGGCTTATGTATCTGGGAGAAGATATCTTTTCAAAGACCAATTGCTACCCTATGGCAGGTGTCCTCCCCATCTCATTTTCGCTGGAAAGGCGGCCGCAGGGTCATGGATATACGGTACTTGAGGTTTCCGGCCCTAATCCATTTTATAAAGTAGGACAGACCATCAAAGGGCACGAATTCCACTACTCAAGACCCATCCTTACAAGACCGGGACAGGCTCGCTTTGCCTTTAGGGCACTCAGGGGCGGGGGTATCTTTGAAAAACAAGACGGGCTTTGCTTTGCTAATGTCCTTGCGACCTATACCCATGTCCACGCCGGAGGATTTCCTCTCTGGGCAGACTATATGATAAAGGCAGCCCTGCGTTTCAGAGATCAGGCTGAAAAAATGTCAAAACTGGAAAAGATCAATTGACAAACAAAAAAATCTCTTGTATTTTTTTTCGTCAAAGTTTAATTTGTAAGGCGGCACAGAAAATTATTTAAGGAGGTTAATATCTATGCCTACGGTTGAGTATCAAGGCAACAGCTTCCAGGTTGATGAAGACGGTTTCATTGACGACTTCAATAACTGGAACACACAATGGGTAGATTACGTAAAGACCACAGAGGGAATCAGTGACCTCACAGATGAACACTGGAAGGTGATCAGCGTCCTTCAGGATTACTACAAGAAGAACGGGATCGCCCCAATGGTCAGGATCCTTTCCAAGGTTACCGGTTACAAGCTTAAGTACATCTATGAGCTTTTTCCATCGGGACCCGGCAAGGGAGCCTGCAAGATGGCCGGCCTTCCAAAACCGACCGGCTGCGTATAAAGCAGACTTTCTTCATTCTTTCGGAGTCGGCGTAGGGGGTAGATCAATACCCCTGCGCTACTCCACCATTTCAGCCTGCCTGTTAAATATTATTCTAGTGTCCATCCGGAAATGAGATAGTTTCGTCGAGTTCAAGGCGGGCGATAATTTTAACCACAGCAATACATTGACGTATTTCGAGGATTAAAATTTGAGCCCAACGCCGAAATCGGTGAAAATAGCCATTTCCGGATGGACACTATTCTAAGTCAGAGAGGACCTATCATCCTAATAAATCGGGGGCATGTTTTTAAGCCGGTGATGGCACGCAGACCTGGAAGCCGCACCTACCCCGGATTTTTGAGATAATACGATAATATACCTTTATATAATTCCGGCCTCCGCGAATTAAGAAAAAATCGCATAGAATTTTCTCTGATTTGCTTGAGCACGTCAGAGCGAAGCTCCGCCAGCAGGATTCGTTCATTCTTACCTCTGTAGCAGGCAATTGCCTTCCCGTCAGGCCCCAGGATGAGCGCAACCCCTGGAAAGAAAACCCCCCTTCTGAAGGCTCCGACTTGATTGCACGCTACAACGAAGAGGCTGTTGTCATAGGCCCTGGCAGTGAGGTGCCTCGACCAGCTTGTTAGTTTATCATCCGGCGTGCCTCTGGGTGAGGC
The DNA here is from genome assembly GCA_001874005.1 of Desulfobacteraceae bacterium CG2_30_51_40. GTDB lineage: Bacteria > Desulfobacterota > DSM-4660 > Desulfatiglandales > Desulfatiglandaceae > CG2-30-51-40. Next base: position 2,303 of record MNYJ01000047.1, on the reverse strand, counting down.
ATGGGGAAAAAAGATTACTTCAGCCCCCAAAAGTGCCATTATCGAGCTTAATTCCGGAAAATGCCCCTCATAGCAAAGCTGAATTCCGAAGGAGATGCCGGAGGCTTCAAAGACCTTTACTTCATTGCCTTCTCCATATAACGCCTTTTCCTGTTGAGAAAGGTGCGTCTTTCTGTGAACCATTACCCGGCCGTCGGGATGAAAAACAAAGTGTGCGATCATAGGTCTGCCGGCATTTTCCACATCCACCAGCCCTGCCATGATTACAATCCCTGTCTCCGCGGCAACATCTTTAAGCACCTCAACCAGCTCATCCATCCCTTCTTTTACGTATAGGCCGTCAAACCCATCAAGGAGATAGCCGGTTATGGAAAGCTCTGGAAAACAAACTATCTCAGCTCCTTCCCTCTTCGCGGCAAGGGAGTACTCAAAGGTCTTATCCAGGTTCTTTTTCATCTCCAGCGGAGAGGATTCCATGCACACGGCAGCTACAACAATATCTCTCAAGGAAAGAGCCCCCTTTCCAGACCATGATTGAAAACAGATAACCCGGAGATCACAAGACTTCCATCATACGATTTCAAATGCTATAAGCGTGCAATACCTGTGTCAACGCCGTATGTCTTTGAGACAATCAATATTGAACGCAAACCGGCTAATAAGTTCTGGAAGACGCATGAAAATACTTCTTATATATCCGTTTTTCATCTCAAAGCGTATCCATGTGGAGGAGATTCAATCTCCGCCCCTTGGTCTATATTACATCGGCGCCGCCCTCAAAAAAAAGGGGCATGACGTTGAGATCATGAACTGGGGGGATGCAGGCGACAAACCGGATATGATACGCAAGGCATTGCTTGAAAAGAAACCGGATATATTAGGGTTTTCCGTCTTAAATGCCAATCGCTGGGGGGCGATAAGCATCGCAAGGCTCGCCAGGGAAATAGACCCTGAAATAAGGATCGTATTGGGCGGGGTTGGAGCAACTTTTCTCTGGGACCACCTTCTTAGTCATTTTCCATGGGTTGACTTCATCATATTGGGAGAAGGGGAAATAACCTTTGAGGTACTTGCGGACCGCCTTGGCAAAGGAGGTGAAGATAATGTCTCAGAAATCGCAGGTATTGCCTATAGAGGACCGGGCGGTCCTGTGATGAACCCGCCCAGGGGATTTATCAGAGACCTTGATACTCTCGCCGATCCATCTCTGTATTTCGATTTCGACCATCTGGCCTCATCAAGGGGATGCCCATGGCAGTGCTCCTTCTGCGGTTCTCCCATGTTCTGGAATAGAAAGGTAAGGTTCCATTCCCCTGTCTATTTTGTGAACCAGTTGGAGCGGCTTTGTTTGCGAGGAAAGAGTTTTTTCTTTTTTTCAGATGACACCTTCACCCTGAAAAAGGAAAGAGTAATTGAGATATGCCGTTTGATCATTGATAAAAAGCTTAATATAACCTGGTTTGCCATATCAAGGGTGGACTGCGTGGACGAAGAGATGCTCGAATGGATGAGACGAGCCGGCTGCATACAGATAAGCTATGGAGTTGAAAGCGGCTCCTGCGAGATCCGCTCCGTCTTAAACAAACAGATCGAGGAAGAATCCGTCATCAGGGCCTTTTCTCTAACAAAAAGATACGGGATACTCCCAAGGGCCTATTTCATTTACGGCTCGCCGGGGGAAACGGCATCAACTATCCGAAAAAGCCTTGAGCTAGTTGACAAAATTAAACCGCTTAGCGCGATTTTTTATATACTGGCACTGTATCCAGGCACCTCGCTCTATGAGGCATATCTGAAGCACACAGGCCTGACAGACGAACTATGGCTGAATCCCATCGAAGATATAATGTATTTTGAGACGGATAACTCTTTGTCACGGGAACTCGTCATGGAATACGGAGAAACACTGAGGAGACATTTCTGGAATGGTCTTGCCTCTTCTGCGCAGTCCATTGATCTGATAGATAGCCCGCATTTGTATCCCCTTCACGCCGATTTTCTCTCCAGGCTTGCAATGACATTTACCCACGGAGAATATTCCCGGAATCAGGCCATCCCGGATAAGGAAAAAACGGCTGAAATCCTTTTTCTAAAGGCGCTTAAATATCATGATGATCAGCGTGCCTACCTGGGCTTGGCAATACTTAAACAGAGGCAGGGAAGATATGAGGAGGCACTGCCCTTTTGCGCCAGGGGACTTGAGCTTTTTCCGGAAAGCGAGTCATTGAGGATGTGCCTCGGAATAACATATATCAATCTCAAGAGATTTGAGGAAGCACTTCGATGCTTCACTCTGTGCGACC
>MNYJ01000104.1 GCA_001874005.1 Desulfobacteraceae bacterium CG2_30_51_40 | reverse complement strand
GCGAGGTCGAGGATTTCCCTCCCCCCGCGCGGGGGAGGGTCGGGGTGGGGGGTGTATTTTCACGGTAAAATTTCCCGCGCCAACTATGGTCGGCCTTTACAACCCTTTAACGCTGAATACCACGGAGCCGTATCCGACCACCCATCTGCCCCTTCCTTCAGGGAAATCATCACCGCTGTTCCTGTAATGAAGCACCCGGCCTTCCTTTGCGCCCAGGAGACCAGCAAATCTCATAAGCGTAGCAACGGGGCCTATGCCGCACAAGTTCTGGGACTGGGTATTCCAGGCGCCCGTTAAACCCTTTATATCCATCTTCCTTATTTTCAGGAGGGTTTCCCTGTCCATTTCAGTCACCAGCTCATAAGAGGGGTCATGATACATATCGCTGCTTGCGATTACAACAATCTTCCTCTTTCTTGAGAGTTCAACAAGGGCCTCTGCAAGGGATAAGCTCGTCTCATCAGTGTGATCCCCCATTACAGCGGCGACAAGACGCGCAGCGGGAAAAAGATTCTGAATGAAGGGGATCTGGTTTTCCACCGAATGCTCACCGACATGAGGTGCATTACTTAGAAACACACGAGATGAACTCCTGACAAGCAAGTCTGCCGCACCCTTGTCAAGTAAGATATCCCCCAGCGGGGTACTGAAGCTATCCCCCTCCATGAGGGCTACTCCCTTAAAGCGTAAATGATGTGAGGGGCCGATGACCACAAATAGTTCAGGGGGGTTCCGCAGATTATCTTTGATCGCCCGGAAGGAAAAGGCAGCAACTTTTCCCGAATAGACATATCCGGCATGAGGAGAGACAGCCCCGACAATGCGCCCTTCAATTCCTTCAGAGAATGCATCCTTGCCGAACGAAGCTATCATTTCGCTAAGTTTCCCCCGGTCCGAAGGAAACCAGCGACCGGCCCCCGAGGCCGCCATCTGCGATTGGGCAGCGGCAGGCAGAAATATGAAAATGAGAACAAAAACCCTGAGTGCAATATAAATCGTTCTCATCACCAGGCACTTCTCCGTTCATTAATATGAAAATGCAGCCCATCTATTGACTATTTTACTCTTTCGTTGCGCCCTGCAGGAATATAAGCGCAGTGGATTATATTATACTGATAACTCCCGCCTCCCTCAACAGTTGATATATTGAACCTGCGAACACCCCCCGCTCAGAGGCCAGAGATCACAAAAAGGCACCGGCCCGTTGGATACCTTTTAGGTGCGGTTTCAAGCGCGCATTCGCCACCCCGGCCGGGGTGAGGACGGGGAATAATTTTTTATACCCTGGGAAGACAAGATATTGCCGTCATGGGTGTTTGGTGTTATTAGATCAACAAAAAATTATGGACTTAATATGCAGGGGTGAGATTAACATGAACGTTCGAATCCGTGGAAAGCTCTTCATAAGTCATCTTCTGGCAGTTTTTCTGGTCTCCGGAAGTATAGGCACTTACTTCTATCTAAGCGCTTCGGAAAGCCTTACCGGGAGTCTCCAGGGAAGGCTAATGAGCGGTTCCGCTTTGATAAGCCAGGTTCTTGACGCAAATGAGCTGGAAGACATAAGAGGGACATCCGACACAAAGAAACCCGTATATGAAAGGTACCTGGCGCTCCTCCGTGACTTCAGGAAAACCAACCCTGACATCGCCTTTCTCTATATCATGAGGCTCGAAGAGGAGAAGGCCATCTTTGTTGTTGATTCTGATGAAAGCGAGTCACAGGCGCCTCCGGGAAAGGTTTACACCGTGAAGGTTCCGACCCTTCTTGAAGGATTTGCCAAACCAACCTCCGACGACAGGATTTATGCCGATGAGTGGGGCTCCTTCATGTCCGGTTACTCTCCCATAAAAAACGGGAGGGGCAGATATCTGGTAGGAATGGACATGCGCGCCGATGAGGTTCAAAAAAAGATGCAGCACCTCAGAATATCAGGCCTAATCTCCCTTGTTGCCTCCATTATACTCGCTGTTGTTTTCTCTCATCTATTGTCCGCAAATTTCGTAAAAAGGATAAGGTCACTCGTGGACAACTGCCGGGCCCTGGCCTCGGGAAGGCCGATTGCGACCATCAACTCAGGCTCTGCAGATGAACTGGACGGGCTCATCAATGACTTTAATTCAATGGCCTCGCAGCTAGACGAGAGCAGGGTTGAAAACCGGAAGGCAAACGAGGCACTTCAAAAGGCAAACGATGATCTTGAGATAAGGGTCAAGGAGCGGACATCTGAGTTGACAAGCGTAAATACAAAACTTACAGAAAAAATCTCCGAAAGAATAAAGACAGAGAAAGAAAAAGAGGGCCTTATCGCGGAACTGACAAGGACCCTGTCGCAGGTCAAGACCCTGAGCGGCCTTCTGCCCATCTGCTGCTCATGCAAGAAGATAAGGGACGATACGGGTTACTGGAATCAGATTGAGGCTTATATCAGAGACCATTCAGGGGCAGAGTTCACACACAGTATATGCCCGGAATGCAAGGCCAGGTTATATCCTCAGTTTTCCTGAGCCTGGCCTGACATACTTTTTAGAAAAGACCGTCCGCTTCTTCGCGCTCACGGTTTGTCAATTTGGCATACCCATATCTCTTTATTAGCCACAATACCTGTGCGGCTGAAGCCGCACCTACCAGGAACTTTGGGGGTCATCCCCTTATTATTCTTGAGGATGCCGCAGCCACAGCATAAGGGCATTTTCCCTTAAACCCGGAAACAGCGCATTCCTGAAAAAGGCCGCTCACTCAGGCCCGAAAGCCCGACTTACTCTTTTTTCCTCTCCGCGTAGGTAAGAACCATGCCGCCGTCGAAGAGAAGGTCTCCGCCTACCAGATACCTTCCAAACCTTGAGAAACCCATTATGAAGAGATTTGCCACATCTATTGGGTCCATCATATCCTTTACACGCGAAAAACCCATCATCACATCCCTTACAACCTCATCATGGGTTATGCCCCTTTGCTCTGCCTGAGCCGGGATTTGCTTTAATGTGAGGGCGGTTTTCACAAAACCCGTGCTGACCGTAAATCCCCTTATCTTTCCACCTCCCTCCGCAGAGATGCTCTGGGCAAGGGCCCTCAGCGCGAACTTGGCTATGTTATAGCTTGGCTTATTGAGCGTGCAGATATGTGCGTGAACAGATGCCATATTGCCTATGGCCCCTGTCCCGTCGCCGCTCTTTTTGATGTGCGGGATGCTCAATTTTGAAAGATAAAAAGGGGCCCTTACCATAAGCCGCTGCATATAGTCGAACTTCTCCATGGGAAAGTTCTCTATAGAGTCAATGTGCTGGATGCCTGCGATGTTAGCAAGATACTTTATACTGCCGTTCCGCGCAGCCTCGCCTACCGCATTGACTATGTCATCATCCTTTGTCAGATCGGTCTTCACAAAGACCATTCTGCCGCCCATTTCCTCTGCAAGCCCTTTGGTCTTTCTGCCTTCCTCTTCATTAAAATCAAGGCCCACAACTGTCAGGCCGTTTGCCGCGGCAGCCACTGCCGTCGCCCTGCCTATCCCGGTACCGGCACCGCTTACAATACAGACGTTTTCCTTTGTAAAATGCTCATCTTCAAGAAAAAGAATGTCTTTTCTCTCAATCACAGGCTCTCTAATGTCCATTGCATCTTACTCCTTTCAAAACAGGAATCATTGCCGTCAATCATCTGTTGAATCCCATCAGAACCCGGTACATCCGCCAATCCCTTCTCAGGAGTCCCCTTTCGTGTCTCATCACAGGGCCGATGGATATCGAAACCGGAAACTCTCCGAGAGTTAAACTCCGATCTTTTGCCCTCTTAGCCGCTCGGCCGGGAAACGACTCAGTCAAGTGGAGCCGATCCAGGACATAAGCGTAACCTTACAGCCACATTTATAAAAGGATATTTGAAATTTGATTAGCCTATAGTCGCTGAAACCAAAAAGCAAGGTCATTCACGATGCTCGTCCTTCTACTGCAAGTTGATCCAGGTGAGAAGGTGACAGCGAATTTTCCCGTCGGTCCAGTGAAAATGGGATTGACATGAACATGACAGGAGGCCTTGCTCACTCGAAACTGCTTCTCTATCCTTGAGCGATCCAAAGAGGCTGCGACAATCTGCTCAGTAGCCGACGAGTTACTGTCGATGACGATTATGCTTTTACCCATAAATTAAGTCTCTGGCATGATAATAATGCTTTTGCGCCATGGGATTTCAGGAGAGTATGACGGTCTTCCTGATTGTCTTAAAAAAGACGCTGATGCGGCATGGTGGCCCCCTGCCGCGCAGGTCATGCCGAACCGAGGTTCTATGGAAAGTAGAAAAAATTGACAAAGCGTATCGATCGAGTTACTGTAAACCAATGGAGGTATCGATGAACACGGTAACCGTTTCTAGTAAATATCAGGTGGTCATACCCAAAGAAATTAGGGAAGATGTTGGCTTGAAAGTTGGAACAATTATGGAGATCGTCACATACGGCAATCGCATTGAATTGATTCCAATTCAACCCATATCGACATTAAAAGGAATTTTCAAGGGAATCAATACCGAAATGTCCAGGGACGAAGATAGACTATGAATGTCATTGATTCATCCTGTTGGCTTGAATATTTTGCCGGGACTCATGTCGGTGATATGGTATCGGCAGCCATTGAAAAAACGACTTTTCTCTTTGTTCCAACAATCACTCTTTATGAAGTATTTAAGAAGCTTCTCCTTGAACTGGATGAAGACAAAGCACTTTTCGCAGTGGCGCACATGAAACAAGGAAATGTGGTAAAGCTGGATTCAGATTTAGCCATTTATGCAGCAAAGCTTGCTACACAATATAGAATTCCACTGGCCGACAGCATCATTTATGCAACCACCAGAAAATTCAACTGTCTACTGTGGACTCAAGACAAACATTTTCAAGGGTTACCTTCTGTCAAATATTTTGAAAAAGAATAATAATTATCAACAGAATGATCCGACAAGGTTTGGCTAACACTGTGGATTGGCTGTTGAAACATTAACCCGTTCGGTACGTACGTGGATATCGTTCTTGATCTGGAGGAGGCACACTGTCAGATGCTTATGCAGAAGCATCATTAACTGGGGGCTCTACCCAAGATCGGAGAGACACTGATAGAATATCTTGATATTCCGGTCATAATAGTCAAAATGTCCATAAAAAAGGGGGTGACCATGAAAAAAAGCATATCAGTGGCTGACGCGAAAGCCACATTCTCAGAATGCATTCGGTAAGTAGAGGCGGGATATTCTCTGCTCATCACCAGGCACGGAAAACCGGTTGCTGCCCTCGTGCGACCGGTGGATTTGGAACATCTCGAACGTCTAAGAAAAGCGGGGCCGCAAAGCGGCCTTGCAAGCATTTGCCATTTCTGAACTCTTACGGCCCCGGCCGGCAAGGAACTACGCCAATTGGCTCATGAAGGTTGCGCGCGAAGAGCAATTCACCCGTTCCAGTTGGCCCAGGTTCCATTGGAGGCCCATTACCCGGGCAGTCCCCTGAAGTAAACGCTCATGACAAAAGAATTTTGTCGCCCCCGCAAATGAAAATCCTCCTGCGGCTTTACACTTTGCGAGGTCGAGGATTTCCCTCCCCCCGCGCGGGGGAGGGTCGGGGTGGGGGGTGTATTTTCACGGTAGGGTGTATTTTCACGGTA
>MNYJ01000158.1 GCA_001874005.1 Desulfobacteraceae bacterium CG2_30_51_40 | reverse complement strand
CGAGTCCGGAATGACATGCAGCATTTTCATCCTTCGTTGTGCCAGACCAGGGCATGACCGTTTATATGAAAATGCCCCTCGGTTTTACTCCTCCCCCTCGACGGGGGAGGGATGGGTGGGGGTGATTTTCATCTTTCGTTGTGCCCCTTCCAGGGCATGACCGTTAGTTGGGAAAGGATTCGGGAGATGAATAATTCGGCCGTTGCCGTAATTGGAATAGGGGCGACTGGGGCGGTGCTCGCCGCGGCATTGATAAGGGCAGAGCTGGAGGTGGTACTTGTCGCTCCGCGGCCGGGTGTAGAAGAGGTTTTGAAAAGAGACGGTATAAGGGTCTCGGGGGGACTCAGCTATGATGTCCCTGTGGATAGGGTTGTAAAGCGCATTGGCGATCTCAAGGCGTTAAAGCCGGGCTTTGTACTCCTGGCCACAAAGACCTTTCATTTGCTGGAGGTGCTTGATGAGTTGGAAGGGGTCTTTGAGCCCGGGATGAAGATAGTAAGCACCCATAACGGACTGGGCACTGAAGATGTCATAGCCGAGCGCTTCGGCGCAGCCAGCGCATTGCGTATGTCGCTTAATTTTGGAGCAGCTCGCAAGAGCCCCGGTGTTGTTGATGTAGCTTTTTTTAATCCACCCAATCACCTTGGTGCCGTTGATTCCGGCAACCGTGAGATGGGAGAGCGCCTTGCCCTTGCCCTTACCAGAGGAGGGCTTGAGACAAGTTATGTAGAAGATATCAAGCTATTTGTATGGAAGAAGATGATAATGAAGTGCACCATGGCTTCCATCTGCGCCATAACAGGCAAGACAATACAGGATGCCCTGCGATTTCCCCCAACCAGGCAGATCGCAGACGCCTGTTTCAGGGAGGCCCTGGAGGTGGCAAAGGCCAAGGGTTATGATCTTGGGGATGATTACCTAGTTCAGGCATTGGCTTATCTTGAAAAGGTGGGGGTTCACAGGGACTCCATGTGCAGAGATATTTCCGACAGAACGCGCACGGAGATTGATTTTCTGGGTGGAAAGGTAGTGGAATACGGGAGGGAAAAGGGTCTAGAGACGCCCTACTATAGCACCCTGACCAGCCTGGTAAAGGCTCTTGAAGATAATTTCAGGCTGGGTAATGACGGGAAAGCCTAACAAGGACGGCTTTAAAATGAGCCTTGGCAATTACCGAAGCGATCTAAGCGGAGATGAAAGACTCCTGATGGCCATTGTCAGGGCCGCTGAAAGTTTCAAAAGGCTCGTATCCGGCATTTTCAGAAAAGTTGACCTGTCTTTCCCCCAATACAATATTCTTCGTGTGCTCGACGCCTCCACCGAAGGCAGGAGCCGAATAACAGAGGTGAGCCGGGTGATGCTCGTTTCCTGTGCCAACATGACGGGGCTTGCAAAGCGCCTTGAAAAGAGGGGTTTTATCAGCAGGAAATCAGATCCGAAGGACGAGCGTGTGACACTTCTTGAAATAACCGCAAAGGGCAAGTCCACCCTTGGTGAAATAGAAGGGACCAGGGACAGGATTCTTGAGGATATGCTCGCAGGCTTTAACGAGGCCGATAAAGAAGAACTCCTTAAACTGGTCAGAAGACTTGTAAGAAATTCACAAAACGCTCCTTCTTCCCGATAAGACTTATTTGCCGTGAAAATACACTCCTTGTCATCCCTGAATGCCGAGAGTATATCCGGAATCCGTCTCTGCGATATAGACATGGATTCCGGGTCAAGCCCGGAATGACGAGCCATGTTTTTTCATTCCCGGCGGTGGCCAAGTGCCATCCGGGCATGAACGTTTGATTGAAAATGAATAAGTGATTAATAATGAATATGAATAGGGGCGTATCAGCTCAATAATTGGAGGGATGGCTTTGCATAGATCAGGACATGCAGGCTAGGAATCAGGTTCTGCAGGTGCGCCTTCAGGCCCAGGGCGAACGGTTCCCTTGCGGCTGAAGCCGCACCTACCCCGAATTTTTGAACTCATACATCTACGATCATTTCCGTATATTATAACAAACCTTTCATCGAGGCATGTCGGAATCGCTCAGGCCGAAGTGGTGCCCTATCTCATGCATGACAGTCTTCAAAATCTCTTCTCTTGCCTCATCATAGCTTGATGAGTGTCTTAGTATCGGACCTCTGAATATTATTATACGGGGTGGGAGGCGTCCCCCGATGTCGAAGAAGGACTCGCGGCCTAGGGGAATACCTGTATATACTCCAAGGAGTTCGGAATCAGGATGTATTTCGAGTTCTTCGAGGAGTTCCCGGGCCGGCTCATCTTCCGTAAGCACAACGACGTTTTTTATGAGCCGCCGGTAACGCCTGGGCAGTCGGTCCAGGGCCTCAGCCACGAGCCTTTCAAACTGCTCGGCATCCAGGGAAAGCCGGGGGTTACGGGGAAAGCGCTTCATGGAAAGGGGGAGGTGATAAACCCGGCCACCTCTTTCCACCACTTCTCAGAGGGGCGGTAGGCGAGGGTGTTATGGTATTTTCCCTTCTGAAGCCAGAGCCGCTTGGGCCCGTTATAGCCCTCAAAGAGCTTCAGTCCGGACTCTGCTGAAACTATCTCGTCCAGCTCCGCGATGATGAAGGCTGCCGGTCCGCCGTAGGATTTTAGAGCGGAGACGGAGTCATACCTTTCCGACATGATAAGATCAACAGGAAGAAAAGGGTAATTTCGTCGCGCCACATCCGCAAGGCTTGTAAAAGGTGTGACAAGCACTATGCCTGATGCCTGTCTCCCCGGGACGGAGGCAATGTGAGCGGCCACTGCGCTTCCAAGGGATTCTCCCAGCAGATAAACTTGCCTATTGCTTGAAAGGAGTTCACGGGTGGCCTCTTGAGCCGCATTTTTTATCGCCTTCTCGGATGGTGAGCCGCTCCTTGCGCCGTATCCCGGGTATTCAAAAAGATAGACATCCCAACCTTTCCCCAGAGATTCAAAACCCTCCACGAAATAGGTTCGATCAAGGGCGAAACCTGCGTTTCCATGGAATACGAGGAGGCATCTGACCGGCCGTCCTTTCAAACCAGAGGGCCGCCTCCATCCTAAAAGCCGGGATCTACGATCCATCCATGGCTCAAGGCCGACTTTGGCGGCAAGGCCCTTGAGCACAGTCAGATCTTCCCGGTTCGGGAAATATAAGAATCTTCTCATGAGTGCTGTTAGCATAAAAAGAAATTACACTTCAATCATCTGCCGGTGCAAGTAAAATTGACCCCTATTGAGGAGATGCACTTGCCTTTCGCGGGCTCGATGATCTAATCTGTGTCCGGCCCGTTAGCCTCCTGGACATTTTGCTGCCCGGGAGCCTGCCTTTCCCGCTTGTGCCCACAGGCTCTGAGCTGTCAACTAACGGCCATGCCCGAATGGGGCACAACGAATGATGAAAATTACCCCCACCCATCCCTTCCCCGTCGAGGGGGAGGGATAAAGGAAAGGCGCATTTTCATATAAAGCCTGTATCTTTTAAGCGGCTTGCTATCATTGGAATAGGCATCCATGGGTTGTGTGGGGGGATGTTGTAGATTCACGGTGGAATCCTGGTAGGGGGTTTGGGTGGTTCTATCATTTGTTGAGGCAATTTTATAATGTCGCTTCTTGGAAAAACCGTTATACTTTCAAAATGGCTCTTTACCCAAAGGCCTACAAGCCTTGCCATTGATATAACGCACAGGTGCAATCTTAAATGCCTCCACTGCTATTTCTGGAGGGAGGAGCACCCCGGCGAACTGCCGGATTCGGAAATGATCGCCCTGATGAAGACCTTCAGAAAGCGAGGCCTCAGGGCGGCAATTCTTTACGGGGGAGAGCCCACTCTTAGACCTGAGATATGCCGGGCGGCCGGAGAGATATTCGATGCCTGCCTCATCTTTACCAACGGGACAAACGGATTTGCCGAGATAAGGGGGGCAAAATGGATAGTTTCCCTGGACGGGCCGGAAAGGGTAAATGATGAGATAAGAGGAATTGGGGTTTATAGAAGGGCTGTGTTGGAAATACGAAGAGCGAAAAGCCCCCCTCTGATCCACATGACCATATCACGTCTGAACATGGGCTGCGTGGAGGATTTTGTAGGATGCATGGCGGAGCTTCCAATAGAGGGGATAGGATTTTCCTTCTTCACGCCGGCAGTTGGCGGCGCTGACAGCGGATATGCCCTGACCCTTATGGAAAGAGACAGGATACTTACACAACTCCTCTCAATAAGAAAAAAATTTGGCCCGATTGTGGGAATAACTCCTGCCATGGTAAGGCAGTTAAGGAGTGACGGGGCCTTTTTTTCCTGGAATCGCAAAGAGCTTTGCCCCGTATCAACAAGGGTGAGATGCTTTAATCCGGCAGGAGAAGCTAAGTTTTGTACCTATGGAGATAGCGCAGATTGTTCGCGTTGCGGCTGTGCAGCTGTGGCGGCATACAGGGGGGCCTTATGCCCTATTGACTTTCGGACGATGCTGGTCATATTGGCCCTCATGGGGATGCCTGGCAGGAGGTTAATTACTCCATTTCTCGTCAGATGAGGAAAGGGCGGTAGATGCCGATGGAACTCAATGAGAACACAGGGACTGTAAGGTGCATGAAGTGCATTCATTTCCGTTACTTTGAAAGCGCAATGGGCCACATCAGCCCATCCGCCCTGGGGATATGCAAGTCTGATCCATGGGATGGAAACAGAGGACAGTGGCCGACCCTGGCGCATCCATGCAGGGCATTTGAGGAGCCGGCTTCTCAAGATGGGGGCGGGGGGGGTTAAAAAACCCCTATAGGTCCTTAGTCACGGGCCCGTTTTTTGTGTCTATTATTTCAACCCCCCTCTGCTTAAGCTCTTCCCTTATGCTGTCGGCCTTCTGCCAGTCCTTGTTATTCCGAGCATTCTCCCTTTCCTTCAACAGGGCCTCAATGTCATGTGCCTGTGAGGGTTTTGAAAGCACAAGGATTCCCAATACTGAATCCACACGTTCCAATGACTGAAGCACCTTTTCCGAGTCGCTCGCGGACATTCCTTTTCCGTCAATGATTTCATTCAATCGCGCGGCTGTTCTAAAGAGGGATGATAAGGCCGCTGATATGTCAAGATCGTCATCCATCGCCTCTATAAAGCCCTGGCGGAGGTCAAAAAGAATCTGGTCAATTTCGGGGTTGTCATTTCTGCCCCTGGCCGCGTGAAGCTTCTTAATCAGCGTGTCCAGATTGGAAACGGTCTTCCTGGCGGCATCGAGTCTCGATGTGGAGTATGTAATAGGCTTTCTGTAGTGCCTTCCCAGAAGCCAGTAGCGTATCTCTCTTCCTCCGTATCCCATGGCGAGGAGGTCACGGAAATTAGGGGCGCCTTCCCCGGATGCAACACGGCGTCTGCCGCCGTTTATGAGCACCTGTTCATTATGGAGCCAGTAATTGGCAGGGGGGCGTCCGGTAAGGGCCTGGCTCACTGCGACTGCGTTTTCATGATGCGGAAAGATCAGGTCCACGCCGCTTGTGTGGATGTCATAGACTGCGCCCAGGTGCTTCATTGCCATAGCAGAGCACTCGATGTGCCATCCAGGACGTAGATTGCCCCACTTTGTCTGGAAAAAAAGTCCCTTTTTAAGTTCGGCCAAAGTTGATCTCTTAAGAAGTGTAAAGTCCCTGGGGTTATCCTTCTCGTATTGATCAAGATCAACGGTCTTGCCGAGCTTTATCTTTTCTAGGTTTAGCTTTGAAAGTTTCCCGTAATCTTTCAGACGCGATATGTCAAAATAGATTGACCGGAATTTTTCGTATGCGTAGCCCTTGTCCACGAGCTTAGCGGTCATTTCTATCATTTCCTGGACGTGATCGCTCGCCCTGGGATAAAGGGTCGCCCTCTTTATTCTCAGCTTGTCCAGGTCTTCCATAAAGGCTCTGAAATATCTTTCGGTGAAATCCTTGAGAGAGCTTCCTTCCTTCTCGGAGCCCTGTATGGTTCGGTCATCGAGGTCGGTCACATTGACAATGTGGGTGACCTCAAAACCCTTGAATTCCAGGTAGCGTCTCAACATATCCGCGAATACAAAGCGTCTGCAATGGCCAAGCTCAAGGTGGCTGCAAAGAGTGGGACCGCAGGTATATATGGAAACCTTGTTTTCGATTATCGGGATAAAATCTTCCTGTTTCCGGCTAAGGGTATTGAAGACCCTTAGCCCCGAACTTTTCTTCACTGTAAAGAGGGAGGTGCTCAGATAGCGTTCTCCTCCGTCAGGCAGTATCACAACAATACGGCCTGTCTTCATTTCTCGAGCGATACGGATGGCACCCGCCATGGCAGCTCCTGCGCTCATTCCCACAAAGATGCCTTCCTTCTTTGCAAGAAGTCTTGCGGTTTCGTATGCCTCGTCGTCTCCGATGTTCAACACGCCGTCAAGTCGGCTCCTTTCATATATGCCTGGGGGGTAAGACTCTTTCATGTTCTTCAGTCCCTGTATCTTGTGCCCCATATAAGGCTCTATCCCCACGATCCTGACCGAGGCCTTGAACTCCTTGAAAAAACGTGAAAGCCCCATGACGGTCCCTGAGGTTCCCATGGAGGCGACTACCGCGTCCAGTTCCCCCCTTGTCTGTTCCATGATCTCAGGACCTGTCCCCCTGTAGTGGGCCATCCAGTTGGCCTCATTGTTGAACTGATCCGCAAGCCAGTATTTATCAGGGTGCTCCCTTACAAGCGAATAGACAAATTCAATCGCCCCGTCCGTGCTCATGCGGGCAGGCGTAAAATGTATTTCTGCGCCCAATGCCCTCAGGATTTTTATCCTTTCCTGACTTACCGATTCGCTCATTGTCAGGAGTATTCTGTATCCCTTGACGGCCGCGACAAGGGCGAGACCGATTCCGGTGTTCCCGCTTGTAGCCTCAAGGATTATTTTATCCTTGGTGAGGGCGCCCTTTGCCTCAGCGTCCTCAATCATGGAAAGGGCCGGACGGTCCTTGACTGAGCCGCCCGGATTGAACATCTCCAGTTTGGCGAGAATCTGCACATCTTTGTTCGGATTCAGTCGAGCAATCGGTATTAGCGGTGTCCCGCCTATCTTGCTTAAGATATTATTGTAAATCTGGGCCATTTGTTATCGTATTCCTCTCTAGCTTAACAGACCGTTTATATGAAAATGCCCTTTCCCTTTATCCCTCTCCCTCGACGTGGGAGGGATGGGTGGGGGTGATTTTCAAGTTTCGTTGTGCCCTGCCCGGGCATGACCGTTAGAAAACGCACCTCTTCTGCGCCTTGCTTATCCCTTGTCACTACAAGTAAGCCTCGTTCTTCGAGATATCTCAGACCTTGCATCCAAGCTTTTTCCCTTTAGCCTACAACAGCAATTTTTCACCGCGCTGTTAAGATGGGAGAACACACAACTGGTTTTCGTCGGGAAGCGCCGATTCTCCTCCGATACGTACAGATTAAGTGATTCACAGGAAAAAAGGAAAGAGACGTGCCGGCATTCATCTATGTGCATTGTCGGAAAGCAATCGGTAAGATGAAGCCTCCCGCAGGCAGACTTCAGGATACAAAAAGATGTCCGACCGGATCCGAATCAATAAATAGTGTCCATCCGGAAATGGCTATTTTCACAGATTTCGGCGTTGGGCTCAAATTTTAATCCTCGAAATACGTCAATGTATTCCTGTGGTTAAAATTATCGCCCGCCTTGAACTCGACGAAACTATCTCATTTCCGACTGGACACTAAATAATTCAAAATATCTATAATATTGCGGCTTGATATGATTATCAATCCAAAAAAAATCAATCATCC
>MNYJ01000028.1:4184-40256 GCA_001874005.1 Desulfobacteraceae bacterium CG2_30_51_40 | reverse complement strand
GTTATGAGGCTTGCCAAGTGCGAGGGTAACGGAGCTTACATTTATCATTACGTGATAGATAGATCCGTGAGATAGCACGGCGTTAACTACTGTCCCTCCGGAAATGAGATAGTTTCGTCGAGTTCAAGGCGGGCGATAATTTTAACCACAGGAATACATAGACGTATTTCGAGGATTAAAATTTGAGCCCAACGCCGAAATCGGTGAAAATAGCCATTTCAGGATGGACACTAACTAATCTTTCTCGATTCGAAGGCGTGCCCCGAAAGGGGCATGCCTTTTTCATTTAAGGCCCCGACATCCGCCAGCCTTGAGGGAAAGAGCCAAATACCTGTCTCCTTCGGAAAACATGAGGCGCTTGTCCTCCATCATCCTTAAGAAGGCAAGCACCTTGTCATGAGCTATTCCATCAGAAAAGCCCAGTATTTCCGAAAGGCTACGCTGACTTTCACAGAACAGATAAATGCGGCGCGATGCGCCCTCAAGCCTATGGATCATGTGGGCGTTTCCGGGTCTGCGCTGGCGTATGATCAAAAACCCGCCTCCGTCCTGATGGCTAAGTATGGGCTCATGGAGTCTTCCCGTGTGAAGGGAGTCGTAAGACTCGGCCCATTGGGCAAGCTTTTTTCTTACCGGAGCCCACAGCTTCTTTTGAAGGGATTTATCAGCCCTGTAACCTTGAATCATTAAGACCAGGCCGGCGAGTACCTTTTTTGGGAAGAGGTGTCTGTAAAATGGATGATTACCTGTCCTGGTGATATTGAAGGCCATCGGGTTGCTCCAGGCGGGGCTTCCGAAGCCCAGCCAGAAGGAGATACCCTTGGGTGGTAGAAATGGAAAGGAAAAATCCATGGTCCTTAAGGTTTCGTCAACATCCTTCTGATCGCTCAAAGGAAATTCCATGATGAGATTGCCGTTAAGGGACATAGTCTCAAGGGATTCGCAGTTACGCATAAGTTCAATATTGTCCAGGGCTGTAGTTCCCTTGTTTAATTTCTTGAGTAAAGATGTGCTAAGCGCCTCTATCCCCGCCTGGACCTCATGCACTCCCGCGCGGGCCATGGATTTAAGAACACCCAAAGAGACGCCTGCCCTAATTTCACAGAAAAGCCTCAAATCCACTCCGATGGAAGATATTTCCTCAAATAACCGAACATCCTTCGTATAGGGGATGGAGTTATCCATAAATGACATGGAAAGCGTCCTGTGTCTTAGAGCCAGGGCATATATCTCTTGTCTGATCTTCCCAGTGGATTTTGCCCTGTATCCTGACCACTGGAGATTGAGATTGCAAAAGGCACATCCGCGCTGCGTCTTTGCAGGTAGTGATGACCGTGAGGCTCCTTTCCACCAACAGCCCCTGGATGCCTCGATGGGAAGTCTTGGTATGAAATGCTTTTTCGCCTCAAGAGATGCAAGATCTCTGAAATATTCGGAGAAATCAGGCAAAGGAAGGGTGTCCAGATCGGATATCTGCGCAGCGTCTATTTCTTCGGGTTTCGTCTGCCTGGTGACGACCCCTTTAAGGGGCGTGGATGCTGGTTTTCTGCCTTCCGTAGCTTGCTGGATCAGTGCCAGGAGTGGTCTTTCCCCCTCTCCGTTAACGACACAGTCAATAACAGGGAAGGTCTTTACAATGCTCAATCCCATCTTGCCGGCACATGCAGAGCCTCCAAGGACTATGATGGAATCCGGGGCCCTCTTTCTTATTTCGTATGCAAAATAGATGGAGCTTGTAAGCTGGCCGAGGCAGGCTGAGATGCCCACCATCAAGTAATCGTCCCATTTGATTTCATCAAGAAGGCAGCGGGATATCTCAGTCAGTCTTCCTGATAAAGAAGCCGGATCAAGGCTACGATAAAAAGGTGTCCCCTTGAGCCTGGTTGCTAAAAACCTTGCAGCCTCATCTTTCTTTTCAGGGAAAAGAAGGGCTGCGAAAGGCACCTCGGCCCTCCACATGCCGGTAGAAATGGTTTCATAAAGAGCGTATCCGAGCCTTGCGGCAAAGGTGAGATAAAGATAATGGGCATGCGTCTTTATTTCAGGAAGGTTCTTGTCAAGATAGGCCTTGAGAGCGCCCAGCTGTATGGAAGGTCTGTTGTAGAGAGGCCAGGGGGCCGATACGAGCGAAATACTTTTCATTACTATATCGGAGACCCTCGGCCTCTGCGGAAAAGGTTCGTTTTCTAGAGGGCCTTTTTCATCCCAAGATCAAAGGCCTTTATGTTTGAATCAAGAAAGGCCTTTTTTGTGGATGAGGAGATGACTGCCTTCATCTGTTCGGCAGAGACCGGGATGGTCGCACTCCCTATCAAGGCCCCAAGCATGACCATATTAAGTGAAAGGGGATTTCCGACCTCCTCAGCCAGGGCGTTTCCGTCAAAGGAAATCAGTTTTTTAACCCTTTTCCTTATCAGATCAAGTATCTCATCAACCGGCGGGTATTTTCCCTGGCCGATGGAAACCGTAAAGGGAGGAAGAGGCCTTGTATTGGCGATGACTACGGAGCCCTCGTTGCACCTGGCAAGGGTGCGAAGAGTCTCTGCCGGCTCAAAGCCTACCAGCACATCGGCCTCTCCGTTTGACACAATCGGACTGGACACATCCCCTAAAAGCACAGCGGACTCTACTATCCCGCCCCTCTGGGCCATACCGTGTATCTCGCTTACCACGGCGGGAACTCCTGCTGAAAGTAAAGCTTCTCCAAGAAGCCTTGACGTGAGAAGGTTTCCCTGACCACCTACTCCAACGAATACGATTCTCTTTGTCTCCATATTGGTCCCCTCTCACTCCTTAAGCGGCAGAATAGCGTTTTCAGGACATATCTGGGCGCAGACACTGCACCCGATGCACAGGTCTTTGTTTATTTCCACCTGCTCTCCATCCAGATACATGGCAGGACACGCTATAAGATTGATGCAATCACGGTGGTTTTTGCATTTGCTGTGGTTTACCTGGAACGGCCTTGATTTCTTGCGCTCGCCAATGGCCTTGGCAAACAGAGGACAGTATTCCTGAGATATTATTACCGAAAGACCGTCATAATCCCTTGCGGCCTTGGCCGCCTCTATGGTCTTGGCGACCTTGAAGGGTTTCACAAGGTGTATGTCTTTTACTCCGCAGGCCCGTACTATCTCCTCTATGGAAACCCTTGTTCCGTCAAGGCCCATCGCCTTTGCGTCAACTCCGGGATGGGGCTGGTGGCCCGTCATGGCGGTGGTGCCGTTGTCCAGAATCACTAGGGTGAACTTGTGATTATTGTGTACGGCGTTTATGAGGCCGGTTATTCCCGAATGGAAGAAGGTGGAATCCCCTATGAACGCGGCAACCTTCTGATCGGTGGCCCTGGAGAAGCCGCAGGCCGAGCTGACCGATGAACCCATGCAGATAAGGAAATCCGCCATGGATATAGGTGGAAGAAGCCCCAGTGTGTAACAGCCTATGTCCGTGGGATGTATCGCATCTTTTCCGAACGCCTGCTTAACCGAATAATATGTGGCCCTATGAGGGCATCCTGCACAGAGATTCGGCGGTCTTCCCGGAAGCTGCGGTGCAGCGCTCAGGTCAACCGGCACAGGAGCCTTGTAATCTATTCCTAAATAGGCCGCTACTGCCTGGCGTACCATCCCTGGATCGTATTCAAAGAGGCGGGAGAGTCCGGCTACGCCTTTACCCTGGATTTTCAGGGAAAGCCCGACCTCTTGCGCTATGGCCTTCAGGTCGTTTTCCACTATTGGCTCAAGCTCTTCGACGACCAGCACCTTTTCCACCTTTTTCATAAAGGTCTTGCAGAGTTCCCTCGGCATAGGCCATGAAAATCCCAGTCTAAGTATGCTTACCTTATCTTCTATGTGCAGGTCCTTTACCGCGTCCAGCACATAGTTGTAACTCACACCGTTTGTGACAATGCCGAATTTGCCGCTGCCGGTTATCGAATTGAAAGGGCTTTCATTTGAAAGCGCAAGCGCCTTATCGAATTTCTCAAGGAGAATCTTGTGGAGGTTTCGAGAGACCGCAGGAACCGTCACATACCTGAAGGGGTTCTTCTTGAAGACATCCTTGGTCTTTCTTGGCCTGAGCGCGCCGAAGGCCACATCACCCCTTATGTGGTTTATACGTGTGGTGGTTCTGATGATCACGGGTATTTCAAGCTTTTCGGAAAGATCAAATGCCGCAACGGTGAAGTCTTTCATCTCCTGCGTGTTGCTTGGCTCCAGCATTGGAAGGCCTGAGAGCCTGGCGTAATAACGGTTATCCTGTTCATTCTGGCTTGAAAAGAGAGAAGGATCATCTGCGTTCACAATAACCATCCCTCCCTTTACCCCCACATACGAAAGGGTCATGAGAGGATCTGCTGCAACGTTTAGCCCAACATGTTTCATGGTTACCATAGTCCTCAGCCCTGCCGTTGCAGCTCCGGCCGCTACTTCCATCGCGACCTTTTCATTTACGGAATACTCAAAGTAAAGGTCTGTCTCCCGGCTGATATTCTGGAACTGCTCCGGTATCTCGGAAGATGGAGTGCCAGGGTAGCAGGTGGCAAAGGCCAGACCGGCCTCTAAGGCCCCTCTGGCAATGGCCTCATTGCCGAGGAGAAGAAAATGACTTCCGGGTGCATCTTTTAATAGCTTGTGCATTTTTCCCTCGATCCTGTATTGTTTTTTGATGTTTACAAAAAAGGCCTTTGCGCTGTGAGGTTATCCGATAAAGGAAGCGCGAGGCCAAACCCCGCCATGAGTCACAAAACAGCTATATCTTAGCTACACAATAGAACTATCCAAGTGCTTCTTGTCTGTCAAGGGAAATCTTGCCCTCAAATCTTGAAGCTCTCCTCCATGCCGGAGTATTTTTTTCTGAGCTTAGGTTTTTCTATCTTGCCCGTCGGGTTTCTGGGTACGTCGTCAAAAAATACCTTGCGTGGCCTTTTGTATCTTGGGAGCTTGTCACAGAATGCCAGCAATTCCTTTTCATCCATGGTCTGCCCGGGTTTCACCTTGATTATCGCGGCCACTATCTCCCCCAGCCTCTCATCCGGAAGCCCTATCACGGCGGCATCCTGGAGCTTGGGATTGTCCATGAGGAAGTCTTCTATCTCCACAGGGAAGATATTTTCCCCGCCGGTGATGATCACATCTTTTTTCCTGTCAACAAGCCAGATGAACCCGTCTTCATCCACCCTGGCCATATCTCCGGTGAGGAGCCAGCCGTCAAAGAGGGTCTCGGAAGTTGCCTTGGGATTTTTGTAATACTCCTTCATAACGCAGGGGCCCTTGACCATTAGTTCCCCGGGCTCGCCTCTTGGAACGTTCTTGAGACTCCTGTCAACTATCCTGCATTCCCAGTCGAATCCCGGGACTCCTATCGCCCCGACCTTGTGGATGTTTTCAATGCCCAGATGAACGCAGCCCGGACCGGTGCTTTCACTGAGTCCGTAGTTGGTATCGTAGTCATGCCCAGGAAAGACCTTTTTCCAGTTCTTGATGAGGCTCGGAGGCACAGGCTGGGCCCCTATGTGCATCAAGCGCCATTGATCAATCTTGTACTTGGGCAGGTCAAGCTCGCCTGTCTCCAGTGCAACAAGTATGTCCTGGGCCCAGGGCACGAGTAGCCACACGATGGTTACGGCCTCTTCACTTACGGCTTCAAGTATCCACTGGGGCTTGACGCCTTTTAGGATAACCGCTTTTGCGCCCACTATGAAGTTACCGAACCAGTGCATCTTTGCTCCCGTGTGATACAAGGGGGGGATGCATAGAAAATTATCTTCATGGGTCTGATTGTGGTGTCGGTTTTCTATTATGCAGGCAAATTCCAGATTTCTGTGGGTAATCAGGATCGGCTTGGGAGTCCCTGTCGTACCGGAGGTAAAATAAAGGGCTGCTTCATCCAGTACGCTTATCGGCACATCAGGGTTCACATCCGACATGGAGCCGGTGAAGTTCTCAAGCGATTCCGCGTAAGGAGGCCTTGAGTTCTCAGGGCCTATAAAGATGAAATGCCTTATTGTGGATAAATCATCTCTTATGGCATCTATTCTTTCAATGAACTCCTCGCCGAAAAACATCGCTTTTGCCTCCGCGATTCCGGCGCACAGGAGTATGTCGTCTCCGGAGAAGCGGAAGTTGAGAGGAACAGCCCAGGCACCGGTCCTGAGAATCCCGAAGTACACGGG
Source organism: Desulfobacteraceae bacterium CG2_30_51_40 (assembly GCA_001874005.1). Classification (GTDB taxonomy): domain Bacteria; phylum Desulfobacterota; class DSM-4660; order Desulfatiglandales; family Desulfatiglandaceae; genus CG2-30-51-40. The sequence continues at coordinate 34,084 of MNYJ01000028.1, read as the reverse complement.
GAGCCATTCAAGGCAGTTCATCATGAGATGGATCACCTTGTCACCCTTGCGGATTCCCCTCTTCAGAAGGGCGTTGGCAATCCTGTTTGCAGTCTCATCAAATTGCTTCCAGGTAATCGCCACTCTCTTAGATTTAGCCGGATCTCGCTCAATTAAGGCGGTCTCCTCACCGTACATCCTGGCATTTCTGGCCAAAATCTCTCCAATGATCATGGCATACTCCTCTCCGGGAAAATTTTCTGCGGCTCATCCCTCTACCCCTTCCCCTCGGCGGGGGAGGCAGGGGTGGGGGTGATTTTCATCCTTCGTTGTGAACAAACAGGCCAAGCCTGTTAGAGCATGCGAGCCTTCGCAAGAGGCAGGAAAGGTGAGTCTGTAAACTCTTCAGCAAACTGTTTCAGGGCCTCCTTTTCCTTCTCTGTCTCGTTGGATAGGCGGTAAAGGCGGGCGAGGTTCCAGAGGGCTGTTTCTTTAAGCAAAGGGTAGTCACGCACGGAATTGAGCAGTTCTATAGCGTTTTTCAGATCCGCCTTCGCCTCATAACACGCGGAAAGTGCAAGCTTGGTCAGATTCTCATATCTGGTCTTGCCCGCCATCTCTACGAGGAACTTACGGTAAAGGGCTATGGCTTCATCGTAGTTTTTCTCTCTGTATTTCAGGTTTGCCAGTTGGGCAAGGGCAAGCGCTGAGGCCTTGGAAAGGGAGTGATCCTTTATAACTTCCTCAAATAAAGTGACTGCCTCCGGAGCGCTTTCCTTCGCCTTTTCAGAAGGATTTGTCTCGGCTATCGCATTATAGGCCTTATTGTAGGAATCCTGGCCTTTTCGGTCAGCATAATTCAGATAGGTGTGGGCCGCAATAAACACGACTGCCGCAACTGCTACGGCAATGCCGGCATACCTAAGGGGCCTGCCGTGCTCCCTTGCCCACTGTAGTACCTTTCCGGAAATTGTAATAAATTCATCAGGTCTCTTTAGAATGTCTCTGGTATCTTTAGATCCGGCCATGGATTAGCTCTTTTCCTTGCTATTAAAATTTGTTACGACTAGAAACCTATTAGCAGAATTGAGCGTTTGAGTCAAGTGAAAAGGGCCTTTCGCTTTATATGAAAATGCCCCTCATCTTTACTCCTCCCCCTCGACGGGGGAGGGAGGGATGGGGGTGATTTTCATCACTTTTAAAGATGGACACCATGAGTGTCCATCCGGAAATGAGATAGTTCCGTCGAGTTCAAGGCGGGCGATAATTTTAACCACAGGCATACATTGAGGTATTTCGAGGATTAAAATTTGAGCCCAACGCCGAAATCAGTAAAAATAGCCATTTCCGGATGGACACTAGGTAATTCATGCAGGGGAGAAAAGAGGCCTTAAGGTGTGGGGACTGGATGCGATACTGGAATATCTTCAATCCTTGCCTAATTCAATAATTTATTTACTGCTTGGAATCAGTGCCTTTATAGAGAATGTATTCCCTCCGATACCCGGAGATACAATTACTGCCTTTGGGGCCTTCCTGGTGGGTATCAAGAGGCTTAATTTTTGGGGAGTATATGCCGCCACCACCGTGGGGAGCCTTTCCGGATTCCTCTTTCTCTTTTACCTCGGAACAATTATGGGAAGAGGGTTTTTCCTAAGGAAAGATTATAGATTCTTCAGCGCGGGAGATATCCGTAAGGCTGAGCAATGGTTTGCAAAATACGGCTATTATCTAGTAATCCTTAACAGATTTCTTCCCGGGATAAGGTCCGTAATAGCGGTGGTGGCCGGGATATCAGGGCTCAGGGCTATAATTGTCGGTGCCTTCGCTCTCTTGAGCTGCCTTGTCTGGAACGTTCTGTGGATATCAGGCGGATACTTCCTGGGTACAAACTGGGATATTATGAGGACGAGGCTTTCCTCCATAATGATGCATTATAATACGGCCTTGGCAGGTGTAGGAATCGCGCTGGCACTGGTGCTGGTGGTCAGGTGGCGCCTGAAAAGAAATAAACGCAAGAGGTGATTGAGAAAACCCGGATGGCAAAGAATAACTCCCATTCAAACATTCATGGGCCGGGCCTGCGTTATTTGTCCGGAGGAAAATTTCAGTCCTAGCACACTCTGTGCGGAATACTTCTAAGTACTCCTTGTTCCTCGGGATATCTCAGGTATTGCACTTGGTATTTTTCCCCAGCCTTACAACAGCGGCCTTTCAACTCGCTTTTAGTCTCAGTCACACCCGGATGCTCCTGTTTCGCTTCCGACCCATTCAAGAAAGGGCTCGTAACCCGCCTCAATAGGAAGTGCGACCACGCAGGGGCATTCGTAACTATGCAGGGAGCGCACCCTGTCTATGAGCATGGAGAGAAGCTCTTTTCTGGTCTTGGCAATGATGATCGCTTCTTTTTCATGCTGAATCTTTCCATGCCACCGGTATATTGACTGCGCACCATCAACGATGTTGACACATGCGGCAAGTCTTTCCTCTACGACGGCTTCGCCTATCTTTCTTGCTTCAGAGAGATCGGACGCCGTTATATAGACCATTAAAACTTCCATACAAGCCTCTCGCCTCGGGGTTTCAATGAGTAAATGAAAAGACTATAGCTTTTTGCGGTAAAAATATCCCCTATTGATTTTCACTGAAAATTGCTGTTGACAACCCTTATCAGGCGATTATAGAATTGTTGAGGCAGAATATGGACATAATAGTTGAAATATTTGCCGCATTTTTGAGGTCCCGGGCCTTATCATACTTAAAAAAGAAAAGGGGGTGATTCAGAATATGTTGTCATGCTGTATTCCAGGGCCGGGACTCTGCGTTAGGGAAAATATATATCACCCCTTGTATCTTTACGAGTGCTTTCGCGCCAAAGCTTTAATCAGGGAGGTAGAGACTATGTTTTTTCCCTGCTAGAGGCAGGGAGGGTCAAACCTGTTTGTGCGCGCAAGGAAGGCATCTCGATTTCTGATCGGAGATGCTTTTTTATTTTTAACGAATTAACTAGTGCCCATCCGGAAACGAGATAGTTTCGTCGAGTTCAAGGCAGGCCATAATTTTAACCGCAGTAATACATTAGAGGTATTCCGAGGATTAAAATTTGAGCCCAACGACGATGAAAATAGCCATTTCCGGATGGACACAAACCAGGAGGACCGATGAAGGTCATTGTTCATGATAACCAGATTGAAAAGGCCATAAAGGATTTAAAGAGAAAACTGACCAAGGAGGGCTTCTTCTCTGAGATCAAAGAGAGGCGCTTCTACGACAAACCGAGCGTTCAGAAGAAGAAGAAACAGGCAAAGGCCGCAAAACGAAGGCGTAAAAGGATGAGAAAATTCTAGTGTTACGCACTGATTCAAGTATAGACTGAATTCCCCGAGCAGGTCGGGGAATGACGAAACTCTAAATTTTGCAATGCCTCTGCATCCCGCGACGTCTCGACGGTAAAGGTGAAGGGGCATTTTCATGTAAACCAGGAGGTAACAGGAGAGTGGGTATTTTTGAAGGTCGTATCCATCCCTGTATAACCATAACAGCAGGCCTCTTTTTGCTTTTTCTCCGGGCGGAGGCCGGTGTTTCCTTCGCCCAGGAACCCGAGCGATTTTATGATCCTGGAAGCCTTTTTGTTTCTTTTTTCAAAGAGTTCATATCCCCGGTTGACGGTGACCGTTGCCCGAGTGCTCCGACATGTTCCGCTTACAGTATAGCGGCGTTCAAAAAGCACGGCTTTTTCGTCGGATGGATAATGACGGTGGATCGCCTCATTCATGAGGGAGAAGAAGAGTTTAAGGTCTCACCCATTGTAAAATACCCTGACAGACCCCGCATCTTTGATCCGGTCGAAAACAATGATTTCTGGTGGTACGAGCCTTCCCGGGTCAAATCCTATGGCCGCTAACGGCCTGATAAAAGGGGTTGTTTGCGCCTTATTGATATTCTTGTACTCCCCTGCCTACTCTCAGATCGCCAAGGATGGAAACGGTCAACTGAGCTTTGTCCTGCACCTTATGAACCAGGGGGAATATGATCTGGCACTGCTTGAGCTTGAACGCTTCGCCTTTCTTTTTCCTCAATCAGGCAGTCTTGACAGGGTGAACCTCATCAAGGGCGCTTGTCACCTTGAGGCCGGTCGCTACGAAAAGGCCCGAGAGCAATTTGACGAGGTCATCGCAAAGTCGAAAGATTCGGGCATTGCTAACCGTGCCATGCTGTTTATGGCTGAATCCTTTTTTCGTCAGGGAAGAATTAAAGATTCGGAGTACTATTTTAATATCGTTGCCGAAGGACGTTCCGAACCGGCGCTGAGGCAGGCTGCCCTCTACCGGCTGGGATGGACAAGGATGAAGGCAAATGACTGGAAGGAGGCCTCCCGTCTCCTGCTTTCGGTCGAGGGGGAGGGTGAGTTGGCGCAGAGCGCCGGAGAAATATCCCTGCTTGTCATAAAGGGGAATGAACTTTCCCTTAAGGACCCCTCCACGGCGGGATTGCTCGCCGGGGTGATCCCCGGTCTTGGTCATGCCTATGTGGGAAGATACAGGGACGCTGCCGCTGCCTTCACGGTAAACGCCCTTTTTATTTGGGCCGCACTTGAAGCCTTTTACAATGAAAATTACGTTCTGGCCGGCATGTTGGGGTTTCTTGAAGCAGGCTGGTATGCGGGCAATATATACAGCGCCGTGAACTCAGCCCAAAAGCATAACCGCAGGCTTCAGGAGGAGTTTCGAGGCAGCTTCACGGACAGGCTGAGGATTATGCCGCTGCTCTCCGGTGGCGGAGATATAGGGGTGTCCTTTTCTTTTCGTTACTGAACTGATTGAGTTGCGTGTAACCCGGACCTCCTCCCATGACCTCCGTCGGCCTTTTGGGGGTCGCACAAAGGCGCAGACTGCCTTTGGTCAGTAGGGGGAGAGGCTTTGAACTTCCGATTTCAACCTGTTTTTCTACTTGACAAAAACGGGCTTAGTTGGATAAATACGCAACACTGTCGGCTTCAGATAAATACGCCTGAAAAAGACGGCGCAGGGATTTGGCGCAAGAAACATTAACTTAAAATCTGAGAGGCTTGTCCAAATGGAGAAAACAAAAAGACCTTCTTTGCGAGCCTGGCTTGAAGGCGGGGGATTTTTTATCGCCGGCTTCATCGGGTCGCTTGTTATCGGCTGGGTGATCTTCCCCATGGTCCTTTATTCCAAGCAGCCTCAGCCCATGAACTTCAACCACGCCTTACATCTGAATCCTGAGAAGGTTGACGGCATAGAAGGGGAAACGGAGGCGGAGCGTTGTCTTCACTGTCACGGATTTTATGATGACGGCACATTCAAGGGAATCCCCAAACTCTCCACGTGCACGGAGTGCCATGATAACCCTGAATCACCTCTGGGAAACACCCCTGAAGAGAAGGCCTTTATGGATGGATATGTAGCGAAGGATCAGGAGATTCCCTGGCTTGCCTATTACAAGCAACCGGACTGCGTCTATTTTTCGCATATAGCCCATGTCAAAAACGGCAAGCTTGACTGCATGGTCTGCCACGGAGAACACGGCAAGACCGCAGTACTGCTCGATTATGAGGCCAATCGCCTTACAGGGTATTCAAAAAACATCTGGGGCAAAAGGATATCCGGCTTGAAGACGAACACATGGGACCGGATGAAGATGGATGATTGCGCGGAATGCCACAGCAAGATGGGGCATGAAGAAAATAACGCATGCTTTGTGTGCCACAAATAGAGCTGAAGCTATGAGGGGTCATGACAGGCATTACCGTTTAGCGAAGCAACCTGGGGGAACATCGCTATGGAATTGAATAGAAGGAATTTCATCTCGTTAATGGTGGGGGGCGTGGCAGGGATGCATATAACACCTCTTCCCTGGAAGCTCACGGATGATATCGCCATATGGACTCAAAACTGGCCCTGGGTTCCTGTTCCGCCTGCAGGGGCGTTTAATTCCGCCAAGTCCGTCTGCACCCTTTGCCCGGGAGGCTGCGGGATAGAGGTCAGAAAGGTTGATGGAAGGGCGGTAAAGATAGAAGGCAGGACGGATTTTCCTGTAAATCCGGGCGGAATATGCCCTGTTGGTATGGGAGGATTGCAGCTCCTCTATAACGAAGATATTCGCTTTACAAGGCCCATGAAAAGGGTAGGGCCTAGAGGCGCAGGGCAGTTTGCCGATATATCTTGGAAAGAGGCTGTGGGCATCCTTTCCGAAAGGATTGGCGGCCTTAGAAAGAAAGGTGCCGGCGAGGCCATAGCCGCCATAGACGGAAATTCCGCCAGGTCGGCAACTGCGCTGTTGGTCGAAAGATTGCTCAAGGCGGTCGGAAGCCCCAACTATCTTCGTGCACCCTCGCTTGATGACACTTACTCACTGGCGAACCTTATGATGCTTGGTACCGACGGCCCCATGGCCTATGATCTTGAGAATTCGGATTTTATCCTGAGCTTCGGAGCCGGACTCATTGAGGGTTGGGGAGCGCCCGGGCGTATGATAAACGCCTGGAGCATCTGGAGGGATCAAGAGACAAGGGGAAAGGTAAAGGTCGTTCAGGTGGAGGCCAGGGCATCCAATACCGCCTCCAAGGCGGACCAGTGGGTTGCGGTCATGCCGGGAACGGAGGGTGCGCTGGCGCTGGCAATGGCCCATGTGATCATAAAAGAAGGGCTCTACAACAAGGAGTTTGTGGGAGGATACACCTCCGGGTTCAATGAGTGGTCATCTTTCGTGATAAGGCAATACAGTCCGGAACAGGCCGCCGCAGTTACATCATGCCCGGCTGAGGAGATTCGCTCGCTTGCAAGGGCCTTTGCAAAGTCCAAGGCCCCTGTTGCCCTTTGCGGACGAGGCAAGGGGACTCTCAATGGAAGCCTTTATGAATCAATGTGTATTCAGAGCCTTAACGCTCTTACAGGAGGGATTAACAGGATTGGAGGGGTACTGGTTCAAGACCATCTGCCTCTGGCCTCCCTTCCCGATATCACCTACGATGAGGTAAGCCGCCAGGGGGTGCAAAAGGCAAGGCTTGATCATGCGGGCACCCCGAAGTTTCCCTATGCGCAAAGCGTTGCGTCGCTATTCGCAAAAGAGGTCAGGGAGGCGGCCGACTCCAGGATAGATACCCTCTTGGTTTTCGGCTCAAATCCGGTTCAGACCCTGCCTGACGGCGGCCTGTTCAGGAAGGCCTTGAGCAAAATACCTTTCATTGTGAGTTTTTCGTCCTTCAGAGACGATACCTCCATGTATGCTGACCTGGTGCTTCCGGACCATACCTATCTGGAGAAGATGGATGAAGTGGTCTGGCCTGCTGGGCTGCAGTACCCTCTTTACTCTCTTACAAGGCCGGTGGTTAAGCCGCTTTACGAAACTAAAAACTGCGGAGATACGATAATAGAGCTTGCCAGGGCCATAGGCGGCTCGGTTGCGGCGTCATTTCCATGGAAGGGATTTGAGGATGTAGTAAAACACAGGGCTAAGGGTCTTTTTGACTCGGCCAAAGGCCTTACCGGATATAAAGCCGACTCCCCTGTATGGAAGATGATGCAGAAGGCAGAGGAAATAACGCCCGATTACAAGAGCTTCGATGATCTGTGGAACAAGCTCTCAAAGGGAGGGTTCTGGTACAGGCCTGTTCATAATTATGGTCGTTGGGATTCGATATTCAAGACTGCTACCGGTAAATTTGAGTTCGTGAGCACGCGCCTGCAGCTTGCAATCCAGGGTTATCTGAGGCAGAACCAGGCGGATTCGGCACTTTCAGGATTGGGCATTGGGGCAGGGGCTCAGGTGGCAGCTTATCCCCATTATGAGGAGACAAACGCTCAGGTTGATACAAAGGTCTATCCCATTACTCTTGTCCCTTATGAGATGATAAATCTCGCGAGCGGCTCTGTTGCAAGCCCCCCCCACCTCAACAAGACTATTTTCGACAATCAGCTCCTAAAAGAGGATTCCTTTGCGGAAATAAACCCGAAAACGGCTTCTCAGTTGGGGATTAAGGAGGGGGACCCGGTCTTCATAGAATCTGCCGCTGGAAGGATACGGGTTCGTGTAAGCATATTTGAAGGCGCCATGCCCGGATGCGTTTTTGTGCCGTTAGGATTCGGTCGCATAGGCTGGGATGAGTTCACCAGAGGAAAGGGTGCCAATCCCAACGACATCATCCTGCCCCGGATGGACCCGGTCAGCGGGCAACCGGTGTGGTGGAAGACCCCTGTCAAGATAACGAAGGCGTAATTACGAGGTAGATCATGGAAAAGAAGCATGGTCCGGCAAAAGGCAACAGCTATGGGATGGTGATTGATCTGGACAAATGCACAGGCTGTGGGACCTGTATGGTTGCCTGTGCCGCAGAAAACAACCTGGCTGTCAGGCCGGATGAGTCGGACAAGCAGCGGAGTATAACGTGGATGAGGCTTTACAAGGTCACTAACGGAAAGGATTTCCCCTACACGGAGGTATCTTATTTCCCAAGGCCATGTATGCACTGCGATCACCATACGCCGTGCGTGTCTGTGTGTCCTGCAACCGCAACTGAAACAGATCCGCATACGGGCATAGTAAGCCAGATCTACACCAGGTGCATCGGATGCAGATACTGCATGGCGGCCTGCCCGTATCACGCCAGGACATTCAACTGGTGGGACGGATACTTTCCCAAAGGGAAAGGGATTGAGCGCTATCTCTCCCCGGAGGTATCGCCAAGGATGCGTGGTGTGGTTGAGAAATGCACCTTTTGTCATCACCGTCTCATGAGGGCGAAGACCCAGGCATACACCGAGGACAGAAGGGAGCTGGAGGAAGGCGAGTATATCACTGCCTGCACCGAGGCCTGCCCTGCCCAGGCTATAACATTCGGTGATTTGAAAAATCCCGAGCACAAAGTCTCAAGACTCGCGAAGAGTCCTTACGCGTTCAGGCTGCTTGAGAGACTGGGCACGGAACCTAAGGTTTACTACCTCTCCACAAAGGACTGGGTAAGGAAACTCGGCGACAACTATCTGCCTGGTGAATTCAAACCTGTATCAACGGTAAAAGCCGGCTAGGAAATGGAGGGATATTGATGGACTCTGCACTCATTCCAGAAGGCGTAAAGAGGTGCTCCCCGAAGGTCTTCTTTTTTTGGACACTGCCGTGGATAGCCCTTCTTCTCTGGGGCGCGGTATCGGCCGCCCTCTGTCTCTTGGTGGGCCTCAACCAGACCAACATGTCCGATTACTTTGCCTTCGCGGTGTGGATCGTTGTTGACCTGGCCATCATCGCTCTTGGGGCTGGGGCCTTTTTCACCGGCTTTCTGACTTACATTATAGGAAAGAAGGAATTAAAGGACATAATCAACGCGGCCGTCATCATAGGGTTTATCTGCTACTCAGGCGCGGTCGCCATGCTTGGGATAGACATAGGTCAGCCGATAAGGGGATGGTTCATTTTCTGGCATGTTAATGTGCATTCGATGCTGGCGGAGGTGTCTTTCTGCATAACCTGCTACCTTGGAGTCCTTGCCATCGAGTATCTGCCGATAATCCTTGAAAACAGGGAGATCAAGAAGGTAAGAACCCTGAGACTTGCCGGAGAAAACCTGCACGGAATAATGGCGGTCTTTGCAGCGACAGGAGCCTTTCTGTCCTTTTTTCACCAGGGCTCCCTCGGAGGGCTTTTCGGGGTAATGTATGCGAGGCCCTTTGATATAAGGGGGGGGTTCTATGTCTGGCCCTGGACATTCTTCCTCTTCATCCTTTCGGCTATGGCCGCGGGGCCCTCATTTACCATCCTCTGCACAAAGCTCACAGAGAAGATAGCAAGAAAGCACCTGGTCCCTGAAAAGGCCTTTCAGACCCTGGCGAAGATATCGGGTTCTCTCTTGTGCTTCTATGTTGTGCTCAAGATCATTGACACCCTTGTGTGGGTATTTGGTAATGTTCCGAGGGCCGGCCTATCCTTTATGGATTTCTTCAAAGAAGGCCCTTACGGCGTGTGGCTCCTTGTCTTGGAGATCCTCGTGTTCGGTGTGGTGCCTGCAATTATCCTGATTACGCCTAGCGCCAGGAAGAGTGAAGGCTGGCTTATCACGGGCTGCCTCATGAACTGCATCGGCATCGTGCTCAACAGATTCACCTTTACCATCGTTTCCCTGGCTATCCCCGTCATGCCGTTCGACAAGTTCGTGAGTTACCTTCCTACATGGCAGGAGTGGGGCGTCTCGGTTGCGGTAATAGGATATGGTTTCCTTCTTTTTTCCCTGTCCTACAGGTATCTGCCGATCTTCCCCAAGGAGAGGGAACTTAATGCCGCGACAAAGTAAACGGGCAGCCATCTTTTGAGAGGAGTGCTTTTATGTTTCCCTTTGTATTTGAATGGCAGTGGAGTGCGGATCACTATATCTTCCTGGGGCTTCTTTACCTGGCCCTCCTGATTATCGGGGTGGGCGTCCATGTGGTGGCCATAAAGACGGTTCTACAGATATTAGGTATCCTTAGAGAGAGGCATTTTGATCACTAGCTGAGGGCGCGGCCGGGTACTTCAATAGTCAGCTCCCGGCCGGCTGATAGCGTCCTGCCCCTTGTTGATATCTCCTTGTAACCACGACAAGACTTCCGGCCAAACGCCAAAGGCAGGAAGTCTCTGTCGCCTCCCGCCATGAAAATGTCTCCTTACTAACCCCCATGCCCGAATAGGGCACAACGAAGCATGAAAATCACCCCCACCCCTCCCTCCCGTCGAGGGGGGAGGGAATAATGCCGCCGTACCCCGACGTTTCGACGGTAAAGGGGGAGGGATAAAGGCAAGGGGCATTTTCATATGAAATGCTTTTTGCGCCCCCCCTTCAATGTGATGAACTCTCCAATCAGCATCTTGCGGGCTTGAGAGATTGACTCTTTCCTCATCCTTTCATAAACTGAGTGGGAAATCATAACGGATAAGGAACCTTCAGAATGACCAGGGAAAATCATAACTCGGCGGTAATCTTTGACTGCGACGGAGTGATGTTTGACTCCAGAGGCGCAAACATAAATTTTTACAATCACCTCCTCGATCATTTCGGTCTCCCTCCCATGTGCGAGGATGATATCGCCTATGTCCACATGCAGACGGCGGATTCTTCCGTCAGACACATCTTCAAGGGAACCCCATTTATGGAGGAGGCGCTGCGTTACAGATTTGATGTGGACTACACTCCCTTTATAAGGGACATGATCCCGGAGCCCGGTCTGAGGGAGCTTTTGACCCGGCTTAAACCCTGTTATAGACTTGCTGTTGCAACCAATAGAAGCAATACCATTGGCCAGGTGCTTGAGACCCACAACCTAACCGGTTTTTTCGACGCAGTTGTGTCTTCTCTCGATGTTGTCCGCCCCAAGCCGGACCCCGAGTGTCTCTTAAAGATAACAGGGCTTTTTCGCATCCCACCTGAAAAGGCCATCTATGTGGGTGATTCGGAAATTGATCAGGCCTGCTCAAGGGCTGCGGGGGTTCCCTTTGTGTCTTTCAGAAATAGTGCGCTTGATGCGGATTATCATGTCCAAAACCTCCTTGAGCTATTGAAGATAACAGGGAATCTTGCAGGTAATCCCGGCTGCGGAATAATCTCACAAGGGAGAGATAATGCCGGTTTATGAATATACGGCGCTTGATGCATCGGGCAGGAAATCATCCGGCCTGATTGATGCCGACAGTCCTCTTGCCGCAAGACAGCGGCTCAGAGATACCGGTATTTTCCCTGTTGAGGTAGGGGAGGCCCTCCTCAGGGCGGGCGGAGATTTCTCTGGAAGGATTCCCTTTACAAAAATCTTCCAGAGGGTGAAGGTCTCCGAGCTTGCAATGGCAACAAGGCAACTCTCCATACTGCTTGGCGCCGGCGTTCCGCTTATAGGCTGTCTGGAGGCTATCATCGGTCAAACCGGAAACCCTTCCCTTAAGAGGGTAATGGCACAGGTAAAGGATGCCATAAACGAGGGAGCGGCACTGGCGCCGGCGCTTGCACGGCACCCGAGACTCTTTTCTCCCATGTACGTGAGCATGGTGGAGGCCGGAGAAGCCTCAGGATCGCTTGATCTTGTTCTGGACCGCCTCTCCGATCTGATGGAACAAAGGCAGACCCTTAGAAACAGATTGAGGGCCGTCCTTGCCTATCCCGTTTTCATGTCCTTTGTAGGACTGATCGTGGTATTCTTCCTTCTGGCCTTTATTGTGCCAAATATTACATCCATCTTTACGGAGATGCGAAGGGCTCTTCCACCGACGACAACCGCCCTTATTGCCGCAAGCTCTTTTCTCCAGTCCTACTGGTGGATTGTCTTGCTGTGTATGGCGGGAGCTGCTGCCCTGTTCGGGCGCCTGAAGAACACTGCGAGGGGAAAAAGACTCTGGGACAGGATCAGGCTTTCATTGCCTGTCGTGGGAGGAGTATATCACAGGATACTTCTTGCCAGATTTGGCAGGACCCTTGCCACATTGCTCGCGGGAGGTGTTCAGCTTATACCCGCGCTCGGCATAGTCAGAAGCGTGCTCGACAATGAAATTTTCAAACATTCAATTGATGAGGCGGCTGAGGACATCAGGGCCGGAAGAAGCCTTTCAGGTTCTCTTTCGCAAAATGAATGGTTTCCTCCCATAGTGCTGCAGATGATAGCGGTAGGCGAAAAGAGCGGAGATCTGGAAAAGATGCTCGACAGGATCGCGCTCACCTATGAGAGAGAGGCGGAATCGCAGACTATCGCCTTCACGTCTCTCCTTGAGCCGGTAATGATCCTGATGATGGGACTTCTTGTGGGTTTCATAGTGATCTCCATTTTGCTTCCTATCTTTGAGATGAGCAGGATGATCAGATGAGGCCGGATCAGATAAAACCAGTATTGCAGGGTCTTGGGAGAGAGTGTCGGGAGATGAATGATGCAGATAGGGATGAGAAAGACAGATAACGGGTTTACACTAATTGAGCTGATGGTTGTCATAGTGATCCTGGGGATCCTTGCAGGGCTTATCGTTCCACGGATAATGGGAAGACCGGAAGAGGCAAGGCGAATGAAGGCAAGGGTCCAGATGGAGAGCATCGAAACGGCCCTGAAGCTATACAAGCTTGATAACGGCCTTTATCCCACGACCGAGCAGGGCCTGCAGGCCCTTGTTGAGGCCCCTACCGTGGGGTCGCTTCCCAAAAAATGGAGGGAGGGAGGCTATCTTGAGAAAGGAAAAATTCCCAAGGACCCCTGGGGGAATGAATACATATATCTCTCTCCCGGCCTTCACGGAGAATTCGACATAATGTCTTACAGCGCAGACGGACAGCCCGGCGGAGAAGGGATCGGGGCGGACATAAACAGTTGGGAGACAGAATAGAGGTGCGGCATTGAAGGATGAGGGAACCTGGCACAGGGGTTTTACCCTGCTTGAGCTTCTGGTGGTTTTCGTTCTAGCGGCGGTTATGTTTTCCATGGCCTTTCCCCGCTTCAGGGACTCCATCATTTCCGATCCACTCAAGGCATCCGTAAGAAGACTTTATCACTATCTGAAAGAGGCCAGAAATCAAGCCTTTGAGGCCCAGGAGACAGCGCGCATGAACCTTGACCTCGAAAAAAACACCTGCTGGATCACGATGGATTCCATGGCGCCTGATGAACTTACAATGGCAAAAAACGACGCTTTCCATCTCCCCGGCTCCGTCAGGATACAAGATATATGGATAAAATCAGAGGGAAAGAAATGGGAGGGTGAGGTCTCCGTAGCCTTTACTCCCAAGGGCTACACCCTTCCGTGCCTGATACACCTTTCAGGGGAGCAAGGCGTTGAGTTTACAATGGAAATAAGCCCGTTTCTGGGACTCAAGATCCGCGAGGGTCGCATGGATGTTGAGACGGATGGATAAGATGCATCGTATCAATGTGGAACAGGGCCATTGCGGGCCTTTTCAGGATGCCAGGCAGCCGGATTCTTCGGCACCGAGGGCTGCCGAAGCGGAAAAGATTTCGAGAGGTCTCCTTTGATCGCATGCAGTAAGGCAGCCTTCACGCTTCTGGAGGTGATGGCGGCAATGGCCGTCATGGCTGCCGCCCTTGCCGCTGCGCTTTCGCTTCAATCCCAGGCGGTAGGTATAGCTTCCGAAGCTCGCTTTACCACCACCGCGGCGCTCCTTGCCCAGAAAAAAATGTCTGAAATGGAGGCCATGGGGCAGGTCAATTCCGATTCCGGTGATTTCGGAGAGGATTTTCCGGGCTACCGCTGGACCGTCACTGTTGCAGATGCCGCCGCAGGTCTCCCCTTTGAAGGCTCCTATCATCTCAAGAGGGTTGACCTTCATGTTTCATGGGGGGACGGCACAATGGGCTATGATCTCAGGGCCTATCTTTTCTCCGCAGGGAAGAGGTGAGGCAAAGACGATGGGCTTGGGGAAAAAGGGTTTTACCCTGCTTGAAATGATGATCGCCCTTGCCATCCTTGCAGTAGTGCTTACCACTCTGTTTGCCTCCTACAGCATAACATTAAGGACCATTGAGGGCTCGGAAAGGATCGCGGCCGTTTATGACAGCGCCAGGGTGGCGCTTGAAAGGATAGGAGATGACCTTGAGGGTGCTTACATTCCTGCTGCGGTGGATGAGAAAAAGGCCCTCTCCGGGATTCAGAGTAATGATGGAAGTTTTCTTGGAGAAGACAGACTCGATGACGGAAGAAGGGCCGACAGACTTTCCCTGGTTTCCCATTCCCACGCAAGACTAAGGCCGGATGACCCTGTTTTCGGTCTTGTAAGAATCAGCTATTTTGTAAGATCGGAAGAGGAGGGAAAGGGATTTACCCTTTACAGGGAAGAATCCCCGATACCGGCAAGGGGTTCTGGCTCTTACTATGGCGCCCTGCCGCTTTGCTCCGGCCTTGATTCTTTCCGGCTTTCATATATTGACGAAAAAGGAACGGAGTCAGACAGATGGGATTCCATCGAGGCATCCCTGCCCGTGATGGTATCAATAACGCTATCCTTTATTGATGAAGGTGATATTGAAACCCCGATTATTTTTTCCTCGTCCGCTGTCGTTTCCTCAAGGGCCGAACCAGATGCAAAATCCTCTGAGAAATAACGAGGGAGTGGCCCTCCTGCTCGCCGTGGTCATAACCGGCATAATTGTGGCGATGGGACTTCACTTTAATATCTCAATGAGGGATGATCTTATTGCCTCATCAAGGACGGGCAAGGGGGTCAAAGCGGGCGCAATCGCAAGATCAGGTGTCCATATAGCACTGGCGGCCCTCTATGAGGACGCAATACAGGGCGAGATAGATACGCTGAAAGAGCCCTGGGCGAGGGCCCAGGCGCTTAGACTATATTCGGGGGCGCTTTTTGAAGAGGGAAGCTGCGATCTTGTCATTACAGATCTCTGCGGCCGGATTAACATAAACCGCCTCATTGATTCGACTGGCAAGCCAGACCCCAAGCAGCGGGCCGTCCTTGAAAGACTAATGAACCATAAGGCATTCGGGACGGATAACCAGAGCGTGTCTGATCTACTGGATGCGCTAATTGACTGGCTGGATGAGGACGATCAGATAACGGGATTCGGTGCTGAAAATTCATATTATCTATCTCTTGCAGCACCATATCAATGCAAAAACGGTCGCATGGATTCCCTTGATGAGCTTCTCCTGGTGAGGGGAATGACAAAGGAACTCTATTACGGGACAAACGAAAAGCCCGGGATTGCCGGTTTTCTTGCCATATACGGGGACGGCCGGATCAACATAAACACCGCTCCTCCGGAGGTGCTCTATGCCCTGTCGGATCAAATGGACTATGAGGCGGCCGAGAGGATGGCAAAATACAGGACGCTGGAAGATAACGGCCTCGATGAGATAACGTGGTATAAAAATGTCTCAGGCATGAGCCATATCGCCCTTGATGCCTCCTTCATAAAGCTTGGCAGCGATTCATTCGAGGTGACATCATCGGGGATTGTGGAGAAGTTCAGAAAGACAATAACCGCGTCGGTCAGGAGAACCGGGAAGGATATCCCCGTAATAATAAGCCTTAAGGTGGTTGATGCTTACGGGGTCTTTAGGAACTAGCCGCCATGCCCCACTGGGCCACAACGAAAGATGAAAATCACCCCCACCCTTCCCTCCAGCCCGTTGAGGGGGAGGGACAAAGGTGAAGGGGCATTTTCATATAAACGGTCATGGCCCATTGGGAAACAACGAAGGATGAGAATGCCGCTTGTCATTCCGGACTTGATCCGGAATCCAGGTGTAAAAGACTGGATACCGGCCTACGCCGGCATGACGATGTGTTTTCATATAAAGGGTTTTAAATACATGACGGAAAGGGAGGGTCAATATGGTCACCAAAGATGATATCATACAAAAGGCCCATGATCTCGGATTCGAGGACGTGGGGTTTACCAGTGCCGATCCCTTTGATTCCCAAAGGAAAATCCTTGCCGAGAGGCACAGGGAATACGCATGGACAAAGGCTGGGGGGCTCGATCTTGATGCGGGGACTGACCCTAAAAACATACTCCCAGAGGCCAGGAGCATCATAGTGCTTATGGAGGTCTATTTCAGAAAGGCCTTTCCCAGGCGGATGGAGCCCTTTTTCGGAAGGTGCTATCTGGATGACGACAGGATGACCAAGGACGGCCTGGCCATCAGGATAAAGGCCTTTCGATCTTATCTAATGGAAAACGGCATTGCCTCCAAGGTTCCCTTCAATATTCCTCACAGGCTTGCCGCGGGGCGCGCAGGCATGGGAACCTTCGGGAAGAACTGCCTCTTCTATTCCAACAAGGTCGCCCGGAAAAGCTCCTGGGTGCTTCCCGTGGCATTCGTTGTGGACGCTGAGTTTGAACCGGGCGTCCCCACGCTTGAGGTCGGCTGCCCCGACTGGTGCAGGAACGCCTGCCTGACCGCATGCCCTACAGGCGCCCTCCAGGGCCCGAGAAAGATAGACCCCAGGCGTTGTATATCCTTTCTTACCTATTTCGGAAGGGGCCTTACCCCCTTGGAGCTAAGGGAGCCCATGGGTCTTTGGATTTACGGCTGCGACAGGTGCCAGAATGTCTGCCCCAGAAACGCCCCATGGCTGTCAGCCGCCCTTGAGCCTAATGAAAAGGCCGCGGAAAAGGCCCCATATTTCGATCCGGTAAAGCTTCTTCACATGGACAGGAAATACTTTGAAGAGAGGATATGGCCCCACATGTTCTACATGTCTTCAGAGGATATCTGGAGATGGAAGATGAATGTGGCAAGGGCCATGGGAAACTCAACGGACGAAGGCTATGTGCCTGAACTCATATTGGCATTTGGCGAAGATGGTGATGAGAGGGTAAGGGGCATGATCGCATGGGCCCTCGGCCGTATCGGGGGCCGGGCCGCCCGAAAGGCCCTTGAGGGTTTCCGTGCATCCTCGGCCGGAGTCGTTATGGAGGAGGTTGAAAGGGCACTGTCAGTTTAATCGGTACTTAAGCCTTGCAAAGGTTCAATCCATTCTAATGCGGGCCGCCCCCGCAACCCAAAATCTGAAAAACTACCGGCACCAAAAACGTCTAAGAACCATGTTGTATGACGTTCTCCATCCTTGTCAAATAATTTTCTCGTTTTTTGTGACAGGTTTTGGACCGATAAGGCACTAACGGTGCATTTCCTGCAAATGGACTTATCTTCTTTGAAAATATCCTGGAGGATAACATGCGGGATCAAGGCGATCTTATTTTAAACCTCAAGAAAATAAGGGTTCTCATAAGCCCGGAATCACATCTTTCCGACTGTAATATAGGGCCTGAACAAATGGATTTTATCTTCGGCATAGGCCAGGAGGGCCTTACGCCCTTCGAATATGAACTCTCACGGCGCAGGCAGGGGGAGACCTTCAAAGTCTCTCTCAAGAAGGATGCCCTGAAAGAGTTTTTTGGGCATCTGTATCTGGCTCTTACTGCTCTGCCGGAAGGAGAGGATGAAGTCCGTATCCATATCACTTTTCAAGGATACGAAGATGCTTCCCCCAGGGAGATCATAAAGGCCATGGCGGAGATTGCCGAATGCGGCGATCATTGCTGCAGTTGCTGATGCTAGTTCTTATCTGCAATCATTATTGATACCAAGGACATATCTTTCTATCAGATCAAGGGATACGGCCGTATTGCTTCCCGCAAACCCTTTAAGGTCTTGCAGAGAGATCCTTTTCGCGTATTGGCTGAGGTATAATTTAGCTAGAGGAAGATATGACCAGTGCCATTTTTCCTCTTCGTACCCGTAAGGGCGCTCAGGCCCCTTTGGATTATAGGGCTGACAGAAGCCGAACTCCTTTGCCCTGGCTGAAAGCCAACCATATAATCTCTGGCCTTCTGCCTTTTGAAAGTAATCGTTTTCCAGGCTGTTCAGGTCAATGTCTGTCCCCCAGTGGTGTCTTGATGTGCCCGGCATGGAGGTAAAGCGCAGGACGCCTATGGCCCGATCCGTTTCATTCAGCTTCGCAGGCTGCTTTTTCCACTTCGCCTCCCATATCCCTTTCTGATGCCCGAAAGTGCGTGTCGCAGAGATGACGGTAAGCTTAACTCCATTCTTCTTGCCCTCTTCGGCCATGCTGAGGAATGCCTTGTACGTCTCCCTTTGAAGGAACATGCCTCTTTTGTTTCCATGCGTTAAGGCAACTTCAACAAAATCAGGATGCCTTGAGGGATCGAATCTTCCAAGCAGAAATTCCTTTGATACCTGAGGCCCCCTAATTATCATTTCGGCTCCCTGCGCCCGTCCTGAAAAGACCAAGATCGCGACCAAAAAGGCAACTGCAAGAATTACAGGCACAATTCCCGATAGTTGCGAGTTCATCATTCTTGGTTTGGCTGAAAAAGACATACGCTCTCCACAGATATATCATAGATCAAGATCGGTATAAAAATGAAGTATTTTCAAAAAAACCCTACGGCATTTGAATGTTGTGAGGCATTCTGCTCAAGCGCTTGACTCGCGCTGGACAGGATGATAAGGAGATGGTGGCAGATGACAAGGTTTCCCGTTGGGTGGTCCAGGATACCTTCACAATTATCTTTATATGAAAATAGCCCTTCCCTTTCCTCCTCCCTCTCAACGGGGGAGGGAGAGGTGGGGGTGATTTTCATCTTTCGTTGTGCCCCAAAAGGGCATGAGGGTTAGTTTAAAGGATGTGAAATAATGCATTTTTATTGGCGAATTATAGAAGAACTAAAATATCTTAATGAAAATTGGGTTATGAGGGACCCCAGTCTTTTGAGGGCTTACGAACGCTGGATCAGCAGAAATGCTAGGACTATCTCCCTTCAGGTGACAAAGGAGAGAAAGAGCGGATTGTTCCAGTATAGAGGGGTGCCCTGCTCAGTTAACTGAGGTTGTTTTTCAGGTCCACCGTCTAGACAGCATGTATCGGTGTATGGCCTCCTGTAAGGTCTCAGAAGCCAGTTTGGCGCAGTGGATCTTGTCCTCTGGAAGCCCTCCCACTGCCTGCGCTACGGTTTCGTGGTCAATTGTCTCCATTGCCTCATCCAGTGTTTTGTTTATGGCCAGTTTCGTGGCCATTGCACCGCATGCACTTATGGGGCCGCATCCGTCCGTGAAATATGATGCTGAGCGAATTACTCCTTCTTCCACCTTAAGGGATATTCGCATGGTCTCTCCGCAGGACCCTGTAAGGCTTACGGTGACGTCCGGGTTTTCAACCGCCTCCAGAGTGGGCATGAAAAAGTGTTGGGCGATGAGCCAGACGGCTACGACCCCAAGAAGGACTGCTGCGCCGATTATTATAGTCAGAAATTCGTTCAAGTATTGCAAGCCTTGAGCCTTTCGTAATTTATCCCGGGCCGTGCCCAGCGCTCGATCCCGTCTTAGATATCTTAATCACAACACCCTGTAAAGACGAATAGTTCCGGAATGTCCCCTTATGACCTGGGGAGGCAGTTCCTCAATCTTAAAGGCCTCTCCTATATAACGTCGTGTTTCTTCGGAGATCAGGATGTCGCATTTAAAGGTTTTTGTAAGTTCCTGTATCCTTGATGCGACGTTTACAGGATCACCCACAAGGCCGTAACAGGGATGGTTCCTGCTGCCAGTATTTCCGGCAAGCACCAGGCCTGTATGGATACCTATACCATGCTGGAAAGTGGGCTCTCCCCGCGCCAATCTTTCCCTGTTCCAATCTTCCAGGGCCGTCCTCATGTCAACAGCAGCTGCCGCAGCCCTCATGGCATGATCCTCAAAGGCTACAGGCACTCCGAAAACCGATTCTATCTCATCTCCCACGTATTGGAGCACCAGCCCGTGATTCAGTCTAACGGCGTTTTCCATGAGAGTAAAGTAATCCCTCATGCTCCTTACCACTTCTTCAGGCCTGTTTTCCTCAACGAACCTGGTAAAGCCCCTCAAGTCGGCGAAAAGCAGGGTGGCTTCACGTCTTTCACCGTCCAAAGGTATGCTTCCTGACAGTATGTGATCCCTGATCTCAGGGGTTATATATTTTCCGAAGGTCTCCCTGATACGTTCCCTGTCGGCCAGGGCCTCTATCATTTCATTGCCCGCATCTCCGAGGACCCCCATCTCATCGTTTGATTCAACCGAGATTCTTTGCGTGAAATCCCCCGCCTTTACCTTTTCCACCACCTGCACCATGGCCTCAACAGGTCTGGAGATGGATTTTGCCACCAGAAAGTTGAGTCTCAGGGCGATTACGATGAATATCGCGCAAAGGCCGACCGTAAAAGCAAAAACCCCCCGGGCCGCGGCCTCTGAATAGGCCTGGAGGTCATTTGTCTGCCAGAATGCAAACGCCAGTGTCCCCACAAGTATGAACATCGGTATGATGGTTCCTGCCAGATAGAGAATACGGATTCTTCTTTTTATTGATATTCTGTGGGTCCCCCCGACGTGGTAGAGTCCTCCCTTTGGAAAAAAAACCGGGACGAGCCTCTTTCTGGAATACTCCTCGACAAGAAAGAAAGACAGGTGCGCGGCTATCAGCCCGATCATCCACGCCCTGAAGAGTATAAACAGAAAGGCCTTTGCTCCCAATTCCAGGTGCAGGTGCAGGTAGCCGATGGTAAAGGATGAAAGAATCAGCCACAGGGCCAGGTTGAGACCGCCTATGATAAATGGGAGGTTTATCACCCTTGCCTTGAGGGAATCTGCCGGAGGCATCTTATCGAAAATTTCTTGATCGCCTTTGAGAGCCTTTTTGATCGGTCTGAGGACAATAAGTTGAACCAAGCTTATGAATCCGATCACCAGTAAATAGAGGACTAGAAGCAAACCCCTTGCCTCATCGTTGAAAAACACAGGATCTGGAAGTCTCAGTATGTATGAAGGGGTAAGGAAATTGAGGGCCATTACGGCAAAAAGGCCTACAAGATTAGCACCGATAGTTCTGAGATAAAGCTCACCCATCCTGAATCCATTCAATTAACCCATTAAGTGCGCATCTGCTCCATTAGATTTGGGTCTATCTTAGCAGGCATCCTTTTAAAAGCAAAGTTCACAAGCTTTTCCAGAAGGGGTAATGATACGTCTCGGCTTGACAGCCTAATCAAACTCAAGTATCTTCCTTCACAAATCCAATAAAATCAATATGTGAACTAACTGTATAGGTCCATAATAATTTTGACATCTCAATATACAGATATTGTAAATGCACTGGTATTTTCAGTCGGGGAGCTTGCTTGCAGTTTTTTATCGAATCCGCCCTTTCCGCTTTTGAACTGATCGTCTCATTTGATCCCGAGGTCTATTTCATCATCTGGACATCTCTCAGGGTGGCCCTTGTTGCTCTGCTGTTTGCAGCTCTGGCCGGAGTTCCCATGGGGCTCTTAATTGCCCTGAACCGATTTACCGGGAAGCAGGCGGTTCTGCTTGTCTTAAATACCCTGATGGCGCTGCCCACGGTGGTTGTGGGGCTTTTCTTTTACGCCCTCCTGAGACGCAGGGGCCCCCTGGGAACTCTGGAACTGCTGTTTACCCCAAACGGATTGAGCCTGGGTCTTTTCGCCCTGGCTCTTCCCTTGGTGCTGCACCTTACAATCGCGGCCATAGAGGACCTTGACCCCAGAATAGTAATCACCTGCAAGGGGCTTGGGGCGACACCCAGGCAGACGGCCTGGAAGGTCTTGCAGGAGGCCCGTTTTGCGGTGACATCGGCACTGGTTATTGCATTCGGGCGGGTTATTTCAGAGGTAGGCATTGCCATGATGCTGGGAGGCAACATACGAGGATTTACTAGAACCATGACGACCGCCATAGCGCTGGAGACGAGCAAGGGCGAGTTCGTCCTGGGACTTGCCCTCGGGTTTGTTCTTCTGGCTGTTGCCTTTGGAGTAAACGCCCTGCTCTTCCTGCTTCAGAGGAGGAGGTGATGGGAGCCGCCTACGAACTCATAGACGTCATGTTCGGTTACGGAGTCGAGCCGGTTATCTCCATTGATCATCTGCGGATCGAGGAGGGAGAATTCGTCGCCCTTGTGGGTCCAAACGGGGCCGGTAAGACGACGCTGCTTAACCTCCTGGCCTTCATCGCCAACCCCCGCGCGGGTAAAGTCCGCTTTTTCGGGGAATCGGTGTCGCGGAAAAACGTGGTAGCCCTGCGGCGGAGGGTAGGCTTTCTGATTCAGAGCCCCTATCTCTTCAATACCACAGTTGAGGCAAATATCATGTGGGGTCTGCGGTTGCGTGGGATCCCGGGCCGTGAAGCGAGAACAAGGGCCCGGGAGGCACTGGAAAGGCTGGGTCTTTCAGGCTTCGAAAAACGCCATGCGGGGAAACTGTCGGGAGGGGAATCTCAGCGGGTAGCTCTGGCGCGGGCACTGGCTCTTGATCCCCGGGTCATCCTCCTGGATGAGCCCACCAACAATATGGATGAAGAAAGCGCCAAGCTCATGGAGGGTGTGGTCCTGGAACTGAACAGGAACCGGGGGAAGACCGTCATCCTGAGCACCCATAACCTCTCCTCCTGGAGCATGGCACCCGGGCGAGTTATCCATCTTCCAGCCATTGGCCTTAAGGAGCCCTGAGCGGCAGTCCCGCCTTTCCTGTCCCGAAAGACCCCAGCCGAATGCTTCAAACAGGGGAAGAGGCTGATTGCAGCCTGAACAGCGGGGGGATATCATAGTATAAACGCTTATGAGCGGGTTCCCGTTTCTCCCTCGGATGCCCAATTCCAGCTCTCCTCTCGCGGAGGTTGGTCGGGGTGAGGATCGCAATCGCTAAGGGCTCAATAGGCCTAATGTCAAAATTCGATACCGATTCCGATAGCGACCCCGAAAAAGGATGAGAACAGAGAAGAGATCGAAAGGGGGATTTTTATCCTCCGGGGCGATGCAAAACCTAGTCATGAGCTTCTATTAGAGAGAGGATTATGCCTACCTTCCGCGATAACAATCTTGAAAGATGCGGCTATGATCTTTCAGTAGCCAATTGCGTATTTCACCTCAATTACCGCCTGGGACTCCAGGCCCTCTGTCTCTGGAGGGGAGATGCCCCTCCCTTCAAGGCATACGAGCTTTATGAAGGTTTTGAGGACTTCCTTAGCATCGCAGTTCTCGATGAGATTGACGAAAAGGCCTCCCCCCAGCATAGACAGAGGCTGCGGCACGGGGTGATTGACCACTATCTCCAGAGGGCGATCCTTCCACACGAAACAGAGATGAGAACATGGATGAGGGGAGCCGCGGGCCATGTGGAGGGGAAAAAGATCTACTTCAGAGACATCATAGCCTGGTGTCAGAAACAGAGCACCATTGAAGGCCGGAGGACCCTGCAGAAGGAGACAGGTCCACTTTGCAAGTTCCTGAAGCCCTTTGCCCTCAATTCCTGGAAGACCCTTCTCGCCATCTTAAAAGAAGAACTCGGCTTCGAGGGCTACCTTGAGTATTGCAGTGCCAAGAAGGGCCTGAATTACCGTCACTATTACGTTTTGCTCAAGGATCTGCTCAAGAGCAGTGATGACATTTACTTTCCTGCCATGGAGCGGTGGTGCCGCAAGACCCTGGGAAGATGCCTTGGCGATCTTACCCGATTTGATTCCATCTATCTTTTGGGTCTCGGAGAGTTTGACCGCCTCTTTCCACCTGGAGACTTAAGGGAGCTTCCGGGTTTTTTCTCCCTCTGGGGCATGGATCCGGCCCTCTTGCCGGGTCTGACTCTGGAGCTGGGAGCTGAGGAGGGAAAGAGCGGCCAGGCGATGTGCTTTGTCCTGGATGTGCCGGGAGAGATATATGTGCTCATAAAGCCCGAGGGCGGGTGGGTGGATCTGGAGGCCCTCTGGCATGAGCTTGGCCACGGCATTGCCTCAGCCCTGACATCCTCAGAGATCGGTATGATCGAAAAGGATCTCGGTTCATCCTTTTGCCTTTCAGAGGCCTTTGCCTTTCTGGTCCAGAATACGGCCATGTCCTTTCCCTTCCTGACAAAAATCTTGGGTCTGAAAGAAGAGGATGCCGAAAACATACGCTATTACAAGACCCTCAAGGATATGTCCATCTTCAGGCGCTACGCGGCCAAATTCATCTCCGAATACGAGATGTTTTCAGGGGGAGATCTCGAAAACGGAGACATCTACGCCCGCAACATGGCCCGCTACACAGGGTTTTATTACCAGCCCGAAAGCCATCTCTTCGATCTTGTGCCGGAGTTCTACTCCCTGGACTATGTCCTTGCCTGGATGGCGGAGGCGGCCATGCAGAATCATCTCTGCGGCCGACTGGGACCGGAATGGCCTTTGGCACCGGAGGCCGGAACGCTCCTTAGCTCCTGGTGGATGGGCGGGAGCCAGAGGGATCTTTCCGCCTTCATGGCCGAAGAAGGCCTTGGAGCGGTCTCTTACGATTCTATAATGAGCCGCTGGAAGGAGACGCTGGGGCCCTGATCATCCTGCGCGATGGTGTGCAGCTATCATTTAGCAGATGCTTCAATAGCAACGAGCGCTGGAAGAAAAATTCTAAACCACTTTCCTTAACGCTCTCAAGAAGCACTCTTCGATCAAGCATCTATTCAAGAAAAAGGGCTTATCCGCCCAACAGCCTGTCTTTATGCACCAATAATACGTTTTCCCTATTCGCGCGATCAAACATGGCTTCAGTGAAGCCGCTTTTGCTGAATAGTATGAATCGGTTTTTCCGGCTATCCAGCTTCCACTCAACTTGATTGGATTTTCTTATAAGATCTTCATAAACATTCACCCCGACCTGCTTGTTGCACCACTTGCACTCTCCGAAAAAGGCGGTCTTGCTGTCCTCATCCAAGGCCACCAAATCAATCTCCTCAGCTCTTGACCACCATCTGCCCAAGCTCGTAAAAGACAGTTGCCCTTCGGCCATGAGGCTGAGGCAGAATTCCCTGCACACATCCTCATAGGCATGGGCTATGTCCTGTTCAAGGCAATCCCTAATCAGCGTTTCCACATGGTTGCTTTTGCCGATTTCAAGCCGGCTTCTGTTGGTAAAAACGTACTTAAACCAAAAGGTTAAGAATCTATCCTGTATTCCGTAAAGTCCGTGTTTGCTTTTTTCAGGGTTTCTTTCTGTAACAGGCACTTCCTTCTTCAGGAACCCCAGTTGCTTAAGTATATCAGCATACCTTGACACATGGCTCTTCTCTAATCCTGTTTCATTTATGACCTCCGAGGGCTTTCTCTTACCCTGGGAAACCGCCTTTAGGATGGCGAAGTAATTCCGTGGTTCCCGGAGTTCTTCCATTAGGATATACTCCGCCTCGTTTGAGAAAAATGTTCCCTTTTCGAGAATGAGATGTCGTATGTTTTCAATAATATCCAGCTCAGGATTGACCTTTTCAAGATATGCCGGGATCATCCCGAAGACTGTATAGACGGCCATGAGGTCATCAAAATTCTTTCCGGGGAAGAACTCGTAGAGGCTCTGGAAAGGCATTTCTTTCACTTCAAGAGATCCAGTTCGTCTGCCGTAAAGAGGGGCCTTGTAAAAAAGAACTTCCTTTTCCATCATGCCAATGCTGGAGCCCATCAGCACCAGGAAAATATTACCGTCCTTTAAATGTTCGTCTATTCCCTTTTGAAAGATCGAGGAAGTGGCCTTATTGCTGTTGACCAGATAAGGGAACTCATCTATGACGATAACCATTCTTTCTGCTGCCTTTTCATTCAGATAGCGGAAAAGCTGTTGCCAGCTACTGAAGCCTGCTTCTTCGAGAATGGAGTCCTTGAAGTATTCGCCCATCAAGCGGCCCAGGCTCTTGAGCTGATCATTTTCTGCGATGCTGTCAGCCAGAAAATATATTGCTTCCTTCCCCTTTATGAACTCTTGAAGGAGGCGGGTTTTTCCAATCCGCCTTCGCCCATAGACTGGGATGAATTGAAATCCAGGCGCGTGATATGATCTTTCCAGAGCCGCTAATTCAGACTTTCGATCTACAAATCTTGCCATCTCATCTCCAAGTAAAATCATGATTAGTATAATCGTAATTATACTTGTTTGCAAGGGTGCCTATGGTTTTCCATCCAACACCTTCCTTACCTTGGAAGCAAGCCTGGCAGAGGAGAAAGGTTTTGAAAGGAATGAAACGCCTTCTTCTACGAGGCCCTTTCGGGCAAGGATGTCGGCCGGGTAATTAGTATCCCTGAGAAGAACCCCTACGCTCTCCAATCGAGGAAAGTTCTGCCCGCAGCCTCAAAGAAGGGCAAAGGCCGGTTTCAGCCGGGATAAAGGTGCTTGACTCTTGTTCCCATTATGTGCATGATGGGAACCATACTTAAGGAGGTTTTTATGCCCAAGACGCGTCTAAATGTAAGCCTGGATCGGGATCTGGCAGATTTCGCGAAGGTCTTTGCTGCTGAGAACCGTACATCCGTGGCCGAAATGTTCACCCAGTACTTGCTGGCGGTGAAGCGGAGGGCAGAAGGCGCTCACATGGAAAAGGTTCTCAGCCATCCGGCGTTTCAACAGGCGATGGAAGATGTTCAGGCAAGGTTGCAAGCCGGGACCGCAGAGTGGCATTCCTATAACGAAGTCTTTGGGGATTGATGGAGGCGAAGTTCGAAACCGATTTCCTGAAGGCCCTGAAGAAACACTCTTCAATAAAGGGCCTGGTCAAGAAAAAGGTGGATATGATCATTGAGAATCCCGTCGCATTTGGCGAACCGCTAAGGGGCAAGTGGCAGGGTTTCTATTCATGTCCCGTGAAGCGCAATTTCATTATTATTTACCTGTACTGCGAGGTTTGCCGAAAGAAGGGCGATAATGTAGTCGTAGCCTGCTCGGACTGTCTGAAAATACCTGATCAAACCATAAGGTTCGTCCTGCTGGGGCCGCACGATGATGCCTACGGGATATGATTTGTTTTAAGGGCTTATTCGTTCTCCGTGGGTGCAGGCGTCTTCGTCATGGACCGCTAAAGCCGGTCAAATTTGAACCCAACTTCTTTCCTTCCCGTCTCTATCTCCAACTTTTCAAAAATGAATCGCGCCTTATTCATCATTTCCCTCCAACACCTTCCTTACCTTGCCGGCAAGTCCGGGGGCGGAAAAGGGTTTTGAAAGGAATGAAACGCCTTCTTCCACGAGGCCCTTTCGGGCAAGGATGTCGGCCGGGTAACCGGATACAAAAAGGACCTTCATCTTGGGTCTTTCTGCCCTGAGACTTTGGGCAAGCGCCCTTCCGTCCATTCCGGGCATGATTACATCGCTTATCAGGAGATGGATCGGCCCCTGATGTGATTCTGCCATTGCCAGGGCAGGCTCTCCTGATGCGGCGGCCAGCACCCGGTATCCCAATCCTGTCAATATCCTGGAGATCAGGAGCAGGAGGGAAGGATCATCTTCAACGACCATGACGGTTTCACCTTTGCCCTTTTCTGACGGTTCAGGCTTATCGGCCTTTTGCTCCGCCAATTGCTCCTCATGCCTTGGGATGTATATCTCAAAGGTAGTTCCTTTTCCGGGAAAACTGTCAACTATAATAAATCCCCTGTTCTGTTTCACGATGCCGTAAACTGTCGCAAGCCCAAGGCCTGTTCCCCGGCCCACCTCCTTTGTGGTGAAAAAGGGCTCAAAGAGGTGCTCGATTGTCTTTTCCTCCATTCCGCAACCGTCGTCGCTTACGGCAAGGCACACGTATTCGCCCTGGCTGAATCCCTTGTGGGACTTGCAGAAGGTCTCGTCGAATGAATGATTGGCGGTCTGCACCGTGACACTGCCGGCCCCTCCTATGGCGTCCCTGCTGTTTACGCAGAGGTTGGCCAGTATCTGATCCACCTGGGAGGGGTCCATCTTTACAGCCCACAGATTCGAGGCTGGAAGCCATGTCAGGGCTATGTCTTCCCCTATGAGCCTTCTCATCATCTTGAGCAATCCCTCCACGGCCTGGTTTAAGTCAATCACCCTGGGGGCTATGGCCTGTTTCCTGGCGAATGCCAGAAGCTGTCTGGTAAGATTTGCCGAGCGTTCGGCCGCCTTCCTGATTTCGTTCAAGCCTGCTTTCAACTTCTCGTCAATCCCGGGTTCATCCAGGGCAAGCTCTGCCTGCCCTATGATCACTCCTAGCATGTTGTTAAAATCATGGGCGACCCCGCCCGCAAGCCTTCCGATGGATTCCATCTTCTGGGCCTGCTGAAATTGCTCCTCCATTTCAAGTTGAGCGGTTATATCCTTCTTCACGGCAACGTAGTTCAGTAACCTTCCTGAGCCGTCAAGCACCGGCGAGATGGTGGTCTCCTCGGTGTAGAGGCTCCCGTCCTTTCGCCTGTTTACCATGCGTCCCTTCCAGGTCTTTCCTGCTTTGATGGTATCCCAGAGGTTTTGGTAGAAGGCCTGATCCTGCTTTCCGCTCTTGAGCATCCTTGGATTCCGGCCAATGGCCTCTTCCTTTGTGTAACCGGTCACAGGCTCAAAGGCCGGATTAACATAGATTATCTCGCCATCACGGTCTGTGAGAAAGATCACCTCCCCTGCTTGCTCTATCGCTGCTATGAGCCTCTCTCTTTCAGCCTCCATCCTCTTTCTTTCCGAGATGTCGTTTATCAGCCCTTCAAGACAAATCAGGCTGCCGTCGCTATTGAAAACGCCCCGGCCCTTTTCCCAGACCCACTTGATGGTGCCGTCCCTGGCAATGATCCTGTACTCAAGAACGTAGGGGCTTGCTTTTTCCAGTGCTGCCTGAACAGCGTCCCACACGTATTGCCTGTCATCAGGATGGATAAGCTCATTGTATGAGACCACGCTATTGTCCAATAGTTCATAGGATCTAAAGCCAGTGAGATCAAGACAGCCCTGGCTTACAAAAGTCATGGTCCAGTCCCTGTCATTGAGACACGAATAGACCATGCCCTGAATGTTGTCCATGAGATTGGCCATCTCCTGCCGGCTATCCCTCAACTCCTCCTCCGCCAATCTCTTTTCCTTGCGCATCCTTTTTTCTTCAATTGCGCGCCTTACGGACTGGCCGAGACGGCCCAGCCTGTCCTTTAGCACGAAATCATAGGCCCCAGTCCTTATCGCCTCGACGGCGGCCTCTTCTCCGATGCTTCCCGTAACCACTATAAACGGGATATCGAGGCCGCGTTCCTTTAGAAGCTTCAGTGCACCAAGGCCGCTGAAGGCAGGGAGCGCCCAGTCGGAAAGGATGACGTCTGGTTCATCATTGAGGGCCTCAAGGTAATCCCCTTCCCTTTCAACGATTCTATGTTTAACCTCGTAGCCTTCCTCCGCAAGCTTGAGAACCATCAGTTCAGCGTCGGAAGGAGAGTCTTCCACGATGAGAACGGAAATTCGGGACATATAACTTTCAGTCATCACTCATCATACCTCAGTCATCATTTTCCTTATCTTTTTTCCCAGCTCAGCACTTGTTAGGGGCTTCTGAATAAACTCCACCCCCTCTTCAATGATCCCGTGGAGTGCTATCGCATCCGCAGTGTAACCGGACATGAAAAGGACCTTGAGGCCCGGTCTCAGGGCCTTGA
>MNYJ01000028.1:0-4171 GCA_001874005.1 Desulfobacteraceae bacterium CG2_30_51_40 | reverse complement strand
GTCTTTGCGCAAGCTCCTTTCCGTTCATCTGCGGCATGACAACATCTGTAAGCAGCAGGTGGATGTCTCCAGTGTGCGATTCAGCAATTGCTATTGCTTCATTGGGTCTTCTGGCCGCAAGGGTCTTGTATCCGAGCTTTTCCAGCACCCTTTTTGCCACCATGAGCACGGTTTCTTCGTCCTCTGCAATGAGCACCGTCTCGCCCCTTCCCTTCGGGATTTCCTCTTCCGGCCTCATCCCCTCCCTGCTACTTTCTTCCGGATGCATGGGAAGATATATCTTAAATGTGGTCCCTACGCCGGGTTCGCTATAGACGTTTATGAGACCGTCATTTTGATTGACTATCCCGTAAACGGTCGCAAGGCCCAGGCCGGTTCCCCTTCCGGCCTCTTTGGTTGTGAAAAAGGGCTCGAAGATCTTGGCAAGGGTTTCCTTATCCATGCCGCAGCCGTTGTCGCTTACCGCAAGCAAAACGAAATTACCCTTCTTGAGTCCTTCATGCCCTGCACAGTCTTCTTCATCAAGGGGCACATTCCGGGTCTCTATCGCTATCTTTCCTCCCTGCGGCAGGGCATCCCTGGCGTTTACACACAGGTTTGCAAGTATCTGATCTATCTGGGAAGGATCCATCATCACTCGCCAGAGATCGACTTGTGGTCTCCATGCCAGCTCAATGTCTTCACCAATAAGCCTTCTGAGCATCTTGAGCATCCCGTCTATGGTCTCATTAATGCTAAGAAGCCTTGGGGAAAGGGGCTGCCTTCTTGCAAAGGCAAGAAGCTGCCTCACTATCTCAGCCGAGCGCTTGCCTGCTGCCCTAACCTCTTTTAGATCCTCCTGTATTGGGCTACCTCTATCAAGCTTGGCCATAGCAATTTCGGTGAATCCCAGTATGGAGGTTAGCATGTTGTTAAAGTCATGGGCGACCCCTCCTGCAAGCCTTCCCACGGCCTCCATCTTCTGTGCCTGAGCAAACTGGGCCTGTAACAATACCGCATCTGCCTGGGCCTGCTTTCGCTCGGTTATGTTTCTTGCTACGATGAGGATTGAGGAAACAGCGCCACCTCTTACTATGGGAGCGGAGCTTACCTCGACCGGCACCCTCTCCCCCGTGCCCTTTAGAAATTCCGCTTCATAGAGATAAGGGGAAAGGTCTCCCTTAGAGCGGCTCTCTTGCCTTTCAAGAAGCGCCTTCTGCCATTCAGGGGGGACAAAATCAAGGATGGATCTGCCTATGGCCTCTTCTTTCTTAAGCCCGGCATAGTCAAGTCCAGCCTTGTTTGCAAAGAGGATGCGGCCTTCCATGTCGTGCACAAGGATGATGTCGCGGCTTGTTTCGGCAAGGAGCCTGCATTGCTCCTCCGATGCCCTGAGTGCCTCCTCTGCCCTCTTGCGTGCGGTCACATCCAGAAAGGCCGCAACTATGCCCTCAGGCACATCTTTTTCGTCCATGAAGGCCGCCTTGCTTATGGCGATATCCCTTCTTTTCCCCCCAGGGTTCGTGTAGTGAGATTCATAGCTGACCTTTCCGCCTGATCTTATAAGGTCGAGATCAATCCTGTGATGGTATGCGGCCTCATCAGAGGGCAGGATTTCCATGACGGTCTTTCCGATGAGTTCGCTTCTGGGTATGTCCGTGAAATCCTCGTAAGCCTTGTTGAAACCAAGAAAGCGTCCCTCCCTGTCCTTGTAAAAGACCGGTATCGGCATGCAGTCAATGAGGGTGCGAAGGAAGTTCTGCTGCCCCCTTATCTCTTCTTCGGCCCTTCTCCTCGCCGTTACGTCGTGGAAGACCACAAGCTTTGAAATGGTGCCGTCCGTATTCTTGATGGGGATGGACGCAAGCTCATAGTCCTTTGCGGTCTTATCAGAATGCCATAGTCTTTCAATGGTGCTGCCGGCAAAGACCTCGGCATTTTCACACCAGGGACAGGGATCGGCGCGGCCGTGGAGGAACTCATGGCATTTGCAGGAAGCCCAATCCCCGAAGTCGGCGGCAAATTTGCTGTTTGCATACTCTATCTCCTGGTGCCTGTTTACGATGTATATCCCGTAGGGGAAATCATCCAGTATCTTACGAAAAAGCGACCTTTTCCGCCTGAGGGTATCTTCCGCGATGCCTTTTTCGAAACGGAGCATCTTTTCAGCAAGTGCCCTCCTGACAGACACTCCAAGCCTTTCCATCCGATCCTTGAGGATGTAGTCGGATGCCCCGAGCCTCATCATCTCAATAGCGGCTTCCTCTCCTATGCTTCCTGAAACCAGTATGAAGGGGATATCAAGGCCGGCGGACTTAAGGAGCCTTAGGGCATCAGGGCCGCTGAAGCCGGGGAGCGCATAATTGGCCAGGATCAGATCAGGGGGATCTCGCAGGGCATCCAGATAGGCCTCCTTTGTCTCAACTCTTTTCCACCGGGGCGCGTAGCCTTCTTCGGTAAGGTGCAGAAGCATCAACCGGGCGTCGTCGGGGTTGTCTTCAACAATGAGCAGGTCGAGCGGTTCAGGCACGTGATCACCTCCATTTTAACGAAAATAAGATTCTCATGCGGAGTCATTATTCCCTCCCCCTCTACGGAGGAGGGAGGGGTAAAGGGTGATTTTCATCCTTTGGCGAATAGATATTCCACAGCCTCCTCGCCGTCTCGGGCCACAACGACCTCGTTTAAGATATTGCTTTCCTTTAGCGCCATGAGGGTGAGTTCCTCGTCGTCCGGATTGTCTTCTACAAGCAGGATGATCTTCTTAGCCATGTCCGTCTCCCAATGTAAACGCTCATGACAAAAGAATTTTGTCGCCCCCGCACATGAAAATCCTCCCCCGGCTCTACACTTTACGAGGCCAAGGATTTCCCTCCCCCCTGCGCGGAAGAGGGTCGGGGTGGGGGGTGTATTTTCACGGTAAAATAAAGTGTCGCGCCTCTGTTGATTTCGGCCTCGGGGCGGATGGCGCCGCCGTGGCGGTTAATGATCCTCTGCGCAGTCACAAGTCCTATGCCTGTTCCGGGAAATTCCGTCATGGAATGGAGCCGTTGGAATGGGACAAAGAGCTTGTCCGCGTAAGCCATATCAAATCCCACTCCGTTATCTCGGACAAAAAAGGTGCGGCCTCCATCCAGCTCCGTCATCCCTACGTGTATGAGGGGCCCCTTAGCTTTGCCGGTGAATTTCCAGGCGTTAGCCAGGAGATTTTCCATGGCGATGCGGAGAAGATGGGCATCTCCGATGACGATCATTCCAGGGTCAATTCGCACGTCCACCTTCCTTGCGGGTTCTCGTCTCTTCAATTCGGCCGTTATATCCATTGCAAGTCCGCTTAAATTCACTTCCTTATAGTCTCTGTAAGAGAGAAACCCAAGCGTGCCTATGCCGGCCCCCATGACGATAAAGATCAGAATGAATATGGGTAATGATCCCTTTACGCGGGTCTCAATGCCGGAAAGGTTTGCGGCCTGTTCAGAGGCAGGCGCCTCTTTGAGGAAGCGAAAGCGGAATATGGCCGCCGCAGCCGTATAGCGCAGCCTGAACCAGAAAAGCGCCTGCGACTGGGATTCACCCAACATGGAGAGTGCTTCTGTTACGGCCAGGAGGAAGACTGTAAACTCAAGCCAGGCAAATGCCCCAGACCCGGGCACTATTCGATGCCTGAAGGTGTAAAAGCCGAGAATGAGCGCGGCGATCGCCGTAGCTAAAAGGGATGCAAAATAGATAGAAGCAGTCATGTTATCTTCCCTGAAGGTCGCTACCCTGGGCCCAACCCTGAAGCACTTCTACAAGAATATCATGAGAACTCATCCACTGACCCGATGATGGGTCTCGGATGCAAGAGCCTAAAACATTATTTGTTCATTATGGCATATCAAGAGACTGTTTCATACCGAAAAAATATGGTTCGAAAGCTGGGGTTCTTACGACATAAGGCAATTTATCAGGCATTTAAGGCGCTGGACATAGCAAGCTAGTGTCCATCCGGAAATGGCTATTTTCACCGATTTCGGCGTTGGGCTCAAATTTTAATCCTCGAAATACGTCAATGTATTCCTGTGGTTAAAATTATCGCCCGCCTTGAACTCGACGAAACTATCTCATTTCCGGATGGACACAAGCTAAAATGGCGTGTGGGTGAATCAGAGATGGCAAGTCGGCCCCTCGGATATCGGGGGCCTATGAAATC
>MNYJ01000024.1 GCA_001874005.1 Desulfobacteraceae bacterium CG2_30_51_40 | reverse complement strand
CTTGAGCGCAATTTCTTCTTTTGCCATCCAGGGAATCTTCATCTTCTTTGTCCTTTCAATTACTGATACCGGAAAAGCAGCTTTTCGCAGGTTGATGTTTGAAAAACAACCCGCATCCAGGAATCATTTTCGGGCCTCACTTGAAACCTGGTTTCCGAACCATAAGGATGATATGATCCTATCATGGGCTTTTGACAGATACGGTCAAACTCGAAAAATATTTTTTACCATTGAACTGTCCCCCATGGCCCCCCCACCCTGGCCCTCCCCCGTGAATGGGGAGGGAATGTACCTTAGAGGGTGAGGGATAAGAGGATTTATGAAAACCCCAGGAAGGTCATCCCGGTTGAAGGTCTATGAATAAATTTCTATTATTGAAACCCGGCAGCCGTCACGTCTGCCCCTGGTGGCTTGCATATACATTCGACAATCCTCTGCGCCGCCTGATTCATCCCCCGGATAAGATACTTGGACCCTATGTAGCGCAGGGTATGAGTGTCCTTGATTTCGGCTGCGGATTCGGACACTACTCTATCGGCATGGCGCTTCTGACAGGGCCGACAGGAAGGGTTGCGGCCGTGGATATACAGCAAAAGATGCTGGATAAGACCATGGCACGGGCTCAAAAGGCCGGCCTTGAAAATATCATCTACCCGGTTCTCTGTCACGAGGACGCAATAGGCATAGCACTGGAGCTGGACTTTATACTGGCCTGCAACTCCATTCATGAGACAACCGAGCCGGCCTCTTTTCTGGCAGAGTTTTTCGGCCTTCTTAGACCTGGAGGAAGGTTTCTGCTCATGGAGCCCCGCGGGCATCTGTCGGCAAGGGATTTTGACGCAGAGGTATCATTGGCTCTTCAAGCGGGATTCTTTGAGATAACCAGGCCAAAATTCTTCGGGCAGGTGTGCTCTCTCCTGCTTAAGCCCTCGGCAAACAAGGACGGATGACTCTGCTCTAACCCTCATGCCCTGAAAGGGGCACAACGGAGCATGAAAATCACCCCCATCCTTCCCTCCCCCGTTGCGGAGGAGAGTAAAGAGAAGGGCCATTTTCATATAAAACCCAAAATATCTCCTTTAATGATTTCAGCGGGAAGAGGCGATCTAAGGACCGATTGCAAGACATCCGCCGATGATCTGCATATCACCCTGCTCTACTGCAAGATGACCGGAAACTGTGGTTACGCCCATTGGGCTTCCGGCGTAGTCGCAGCCAAAGCCCGCGCTAAGGAGAAACTGCAGGGGATCATTCAGTATCACAGGGCCGGCTACCGGCATGGCCTGGATAAGGATATGATCTCCGGGGGAAGCAGATTCATAGGCATCAAGAAACGCAGGGTAATCCGTATTCCCAATACGAGCGGGAAGATTCGCGCAGGCGGCGACAGAGATCAGATTGCCCCTGGTTTCAGTGGAACACTCGCCCCCGCTGCAGGCCGTCAATGAAACCGTGTAGGAACCCTCAGCGGTATAGGTATGAACGGGATTGCGCGCTGAGCTTACACCCCCGTCCCCGAAGTTCCAGCTCCATGATGTGGCTTCGCCAGAGGACTGATCAGTGAAGGTGACCATGAGAGGGAGGCTGCCGGCGCGGGGCGCGGCATCGAAGGCGGCGTTTGCGGAGGGTCCGGGCCAACCTGCAAGCCTGGCCATCATCCACCAGAAGGCCCTGGCCTTTTGATTGCAGTTAAGCCAGTTTGAGTGGGCGCATTCATAGCAGTTCGAAGATTCATCCTCAAGGCAGGTACATAAAGGAGACCCGGGATTTGCGGCGCACCACTCCTCTGCCCAGTTGTGTTGGTAGTCGTCATAATCGCAGCCGTCAGTCGCGCCCCTGTCCAGGAAGTCCTCACCATCAGGGTCATAGCGCTCGATGTCGGCAAAATCGAATAATACCTTGTTGTTCGCCCGGCAGTAGGAGCGTATCTGCTCGTTGTGAATGTGAAGGGTGCCTGTTGACCCGGTGCCGTCCAGATGCCCGGTCATGTAGATGAAACGCATGGCCGGGTAATTCGCTTCAAATCCATCCAGGGTATCCAGATAGGACTGAATATATTGTGGCCCATTATCCTCGGAAACCTGCCCGCACCAGGACCACATGGAAAAGTCGTAATGGCCTGTATCGGCAACAGCCCGCGTCCTGTTTTCTCCACTTTGTCCGTCCCAGTAATCATCCGGCTCGATATAGGTCTCATCCGGGTTCCCATCATACATCCGGAGTGCGGGAGGCACTTCGGCAGAGGGCAGGCCTTCGTCATTACGTACTGTTACCACGAAGCTGTAAATGGAATTCAAGGTTTCGAGGTTCAGCAGTCCAGATACTATCTGTGAGCCGTGCGATGTGTGGGCATAATGAATGGTTAGCTGTTTGGCCTGCTCGATCCAGTCGGGCGGTATGCGGCTCAGGTCCGTGCAGGTATGATCAATGATGATCGGCCCGGGTGTATCGGCCTTGGCTGAACCCATGAAAAAAAGCGAAATGATGACGCACAGGAAAGCTATTTCAGTGGTTCTCAAGCCCCAAGAACGGCAGCGATGGTCGGGCAAGCACAAAAGATCAATTCTTGATGTCGGGAAATCGCGCATTTTCATCAATGACATGTAACCTCTGTGCGACCAGAAACAGCAAAGGGGCTAATCTTCTCGACTAACCCCCATGCCCGAATGGGGCACAACGAAGGATGAAAATCACCCCCACCCTGCCTCCCCCGTCGAGGGGGAGGAGTGAACAGAAGGGGCATTTTCATATAAACCCCTCGAAATAAATGGAGGCGGCAACCGGACTCGAACCGGTGAATAACGGTTTTGCAGACCGCTGCCTTAGCCACTTGGCTATGCCGCCTGATATAGTTGAAGGCCGGAAGGGCCGACCATTTTAAAGGCTGGAGCGGGAAACGGGACTTGAACCCGCGACAACCACGTTGGCAACGTGGAACTCTACCAGCTGAGCTATTCCCGCATGGAGAGTGTTTATTTTACATACACTGAAAATCTTGTCAACAAAAAAACCTCTTCTTCATTTTCC
Organism: Desulfobacteraceae bacterium CG2_30_51_40; assembly: GCA_001874005.1. GTDB lineage: Bacteria > Desulfobacterota > DSM-4660 > Desulfatiglandales > Desulfatiglandaceae > CG2-30-51-40. The sequence goes on along the minus strand of MNYJ01000024.1, from coordinate 23,255 downwards.
CCCGGCAAGGAAGGAGTTGTAGTATTCCATTACCCTCTTGACAAAGGCCTCTGTCTCAGGAATGCGGGGGATTCGGCCTTCGGCTCCGACTTTTTCAGGTCCGGCGTTATATCCCGCGAGTGCCAGTTCTTTATTACCGTTAAAGCGGCCAAGGAGCATAGCCAGGTATTTTGTGCCTCCGAATATATTTTCAGCGGGGTCAAATGAATCTTTTACTTCCAGGGCTTCGGCAGTACCCGGCATGAGCTGCATAAGCCCTTTTGCCCCCTTGACGGAAACCGCTTTGTGATCGAAATCCGATTCCGCCTTGATTACGGCCTTAACCAGCATGGGCTCGACTCCGAATCTATCCGCCGCCTGCTTTATCACTCTGTCATAATCGCCAATGGCTTCGGCTATGGTCTTCTTTTCAGGGGTCTTGATATAGAGCTGATAGCGGGTGTTAGGCTTAACATTGGTGAAATGCCAGACTCCCTCTTTGTCGAGATATCTGTAGATATCGGCGAAGGACAGGTCAGCGAAAAGAATCGCAGTTACAAAAAAAAGAAGAGACCATATCCTTCCCGAACTTCTTGTCATCATTGCCCAAGCTTTTTCCAATCGGCCAGAAATTTCTCAAGTCCCACATCCGTAAGGGGATGCTTTATGAGCTGCCGAATGACCGGAAAAGGTATTGTTGCAATATCCGCGCCCATCATGGCGGCATCAAGTACATGAAGTGGATTCCTGATGCTTGCTACGATGATCTCAGTATCAAAATCATAGTTATCATAAATTGTTAGAATCTGCTCGACCAGTTCCATTCCGACGTGCCCAGCATCATCAAGCCTGCCCACGAAAGGACTTATGTAATTGGCGCCGGCCTTGGCGGCGAGAAGGGCCTGCACTCCGGAAAAACAAAGAGTAACGTTGGTTTTGATGCCTTCCGCTGAAAGCACCCTCACGGCCTTTAGGCCCTCTTCTATCAAGGGAACCTTGACCACAATGTTGTCGGCTATCTCCCTGAGCGATCTTGCCTCCTTTATCATCCCTTCCGCATCGAGGCTTACCACCTCGGCGTTCACGGGGCCGTCAACTATGCCGCATATCTCCTTAATGAGGCCTCTGAATTCCCGTTTCTCCTTTGCGGCCAGACTCGGGTTGGTAGTTACTCCATCAACCATCCCCAGCTCCTTTGCCTTCTTTATTTCCTCAATATTGGCTGTATCTATAAAAAACTTCATAGTTCCTCCTCTTTGGTTACCGAAAGGTAATTCTTATAACTTAGCCTCTTTGTTCTGACTTTCAAATTCATCCGCACATCGTGCGGAGCAGAAATAATACTTTTTCCCATTCACATACCTTGCTTCAGCCTGTCTCATTGGGATATATGTCTTGCACTGTGGGTCCTGAACCATTTCATCTATAGAGCCCTTGGGTTCGGTCCTTGGTATCTGCTTTTTGGCAAAGGCCGACCTGATGAACCTGTAAGCCAGGTATCCGACGAAAACAATCAGGAGCAGTCTAAGGATTCCCATCTTTTGTCCTCAATCCTAAAGACCCCCTGCCCTTGATCAGGCAGAGAGGCCAAAAGTTCTGATACGGTGCTGCCGAGCAGGGGATGCCTCTTCCGCGGCGCAAGATCATTTAACGGCATAAGCACAAATCTTCTCAGGTGCATGAGAGGATGCGGTATGGTCAGATCATCCCCGGCGATCTTCTCATCACCGAAGAGGAGTATATCCAGATCAATCACCCTGGGCCCCCACCTCCGGTCCCTCACCCTTCCGATCTTCTTTTCTATTTTAAGCAGATCCCTGATGAGATCCTGCGCAGAACCGGAGACATCCAAACCGCATACGGCGTTTAAAAACCAATCCTGTTCCTTGAAACCAACCGGCTCGGTTGAATAAAGCCCAGATCTACCGGTCAGTCTGCAGTAAGGAAGTCCCTCAATCATTTTCAGGGCAAGGGTGAGGTTGGCGGCCCTGTCACCGAGGTTTGACCCAAGACCGATATAGGCGTCTTTTTCCAAGAATAGCCCTTCCTCAACACACTAAAGGCTGAGGGCCTTGAGCCTCTTTATGGCCTCTTTGAGCCTATCTTCCTTCTGGGTCAGGGCCATACGGAAATAACCCTCGCCGGGTTCGCCGAAACCGTTTCCAGGAGTCACCACAAGACCGGCCTCCTCCAGGAGCCTGGCAGTGATACCGGCAGACGTGTATCCAGCAGGCACCTTGACCCAGAGATAGAAGGTTGCCTTCGGCTTTTCGAGCTTGAATCCGGCTGAAATCAGTCCTTCGGTCATTACGTCCCTTCTTCTTTGGTATATGGCGCACATCTCGGCCACACAGCCCTGGTCTCCCCTCAAGGCCTCGATGCCCGCCATCTGAACCGCCTGAAAGACACCTGAGTCAATGTTGCTCTTGACCGCGCCCAGGCCCTCAATGGCGGATGCGTTTCCGACGGCAAAACCGATGCGCCATCCTGTCATATTGTAGGTCTTTGAAAGGGAATGAAATTCAACCCCCACCTCCATAGCGCCCTTTACCTCAAGAAAACTCGATGGACGGAAACCGTCGAAGGTCATCTCGGAATATGCCGCGTCATGGCACACGATTATTCCGTGCTTCTTTGCAAATGCAACGACTCTTTCAAAAAACTCAGGTTCCGCAGTCGCAGCCGTGGGATTGTTGGGATAGTTTATGAAGATCGCCCTAGCCGATGAGGCGACATCATGCGGGATCGCCTCCAGGTCAGGCAGGAATCCGTTTTCCGCCAGAAGCGGCATGAAAAAAGAGCGGCCTCCCGCAAAGAGAGTTCCTATGTTGTAGACGGGATAAGCTGGAGAAGGCACCAGGACAGTGTCACCGGGATTGACGAAGGCGAGAGGAAAGTGGGCAATGCCCTCCTTGCTTCCAATCAAAGACAAAACCTCTTTTAGAGGTTCGGCTGTGACATTGAATCGCTCCTGATACCAGTCGGCCACGGCCTCCCTAAAGCCTTCCATGCCCGAATAGGAAGGATACCTGTGGTTGGAAGGATCCTCCACTGCCTTTTTCATGGCCTCAACAATATGACCGGGAGTGGGAAGATCGGGATCACCCACGCCCAGATCAATAATGTCAACACCCCTTGCCCTTACCTCTGCCTTTTTTCTGTCTATCTCCTTAAATAGATAAGGCGGGAGCCTCCTGAGCCGCTCTGCCTTCTCAAACCTTTCCATCAGAATTCCGCTCTCCTTACGCCAAAACTTTCCAGAATTCAAATCAATCACGTCCAATTAAACGGCCGGCTATCTGAGACCAAGCACATCCTGCATATCGTATAGGCCGGTAGGCTGCCCCACTACCCACAGGGCGGCTCTAACCGCTCCACGTGCGAAGTTATCCCTGTTATGAGCCCTGTGCGTGAGTTCGATTCTTTCGCCAATGCCCCCAAACATTATGGTGTGCTCTCCGGTAATATCACCCGCGCGCCAAGACTGTATTCCTATTTCCTGATCCGTCCTCTGGCCTATCATGCCCTTTCTTTCATAGACTCCGACCTTATGGATATCTCTACCCACGGCCTCCGCCACAAGCTGGGCCAGTTTCATTGCGGTGCCGCTGGGTGCGTCTTTCTTGAGGCGATGGTGCACCTCCAGGATCTCCATGTCATAGTCGTTTCCAAGTATGCGGGCCAGTTCGGAAGCAAACTTGAACATCACATTCACCCCCACGCTCATATTGGGGGCCATGACGCACCTGATCTTCCCCGCAAGGCTCGTTGCCTCTTCAAGCATGGCGCCTGAGATACCTGTCGTTCCCACAACCGCAGCAAGGCCTAACTCTCCCGCAACTCTGAGATTTCCGATGGTGGATTGAGGAGCGGTAAAATCAATGATTACATCTTTCCCCCGGGCCGCCTCCATCATGGAGCCTGAGATCGGAACGTCAAGTTCCCCAAGCCCTGCTACCACGCCCGCGTCCTTTCCCAGATCAGGATGGTTGGCCCTTTCGACCGCCCCGGCAAGAATGATATCCCCGTTCTGGCGGATCACGTGGATGATTCTTTTTCCCATTCGGCCAGAGGCCCCTGCAACTACAGCCTTTATCATCTCTAAGTCTCCTGTCTGCAGCTTTCAAAAACTACGGAGCGCCCCTATCCGCTTATCAGGAAGTCAGCCCGTACTTCCTTATGACCCCAATAAGCTTATCCCTGTTTGCCTTGCCCATGCTGCACATGGGAAGCCGGAATTCCTCCTGGATCTTTCCCATGAGGGCCAGGGTTGTCTTCACCGGGATGGGATTAGTCTCATAGAACATGGCGTGGCAGAAGGGAAGGAGTTCGTAAAAGATCCTCCTAGCCTCATCGGGCCTTCCCTCCATCCAGGCCTTGACCAGGTTGGCGGACTCCCTCGGAACCGCGTTTGCTATGACTGAGATCACCCCCTTGCCGCCTATTGCCAGGACTGGAAGCGTCAAATTATCATCCCCCGAAAGCAGGGTGATCTTGTCTCCTGCAAGGCTTACAACATCGGCCATCTGACCGAGGTTTCCGCTCGCTTCCTTTATGGCCACTACCTCAGAGAGTTCCGCCAGTCTTGCAACCGTCTCAGGGCTCATATTCACCCCAGTTCTTCCCGGGATGTTATAGAGCACCTGAGGAAGCGGGGCCTCCCTTGCTATGGTACTGAAATGCTGGTACATGCCTTCCTGGGTCGGTTTGTTATAGTAAGGAACCACCTGCAATGTCGCGTCAGCGCCCGCCTTCTTGGCGTGAAGTGTAAGCTCACAGGCCTCCGCGGTGCTGTTACCGCCTGTCCCGGCGATGACCGGCACCCTCTTTCTAACGGCTTCAATGGCTATCTCAATGACCCTGTTGTGCTCCTCCATGCTTAGGGTCGCAGACTCACCGGTAGTGCCGCAGGGCACTATCGCGCTAGTCCCGTTTTCGATCTGAAATTCAATGAGTTCCCTGAAAGCCTCTTCATCCACCTGACCGTTTTTGAAGGGAGTAATTATCGCAACTATCGAACCGCTGAACATGGCCTTTTCCTCCGATCGCACTCTTTATTGTAAATATAGATAGTCATTGCGGCGTAAACCGCTACCCGGCCCCAGTGCCTGCCTTTATATGAAAATGCCCCCTTGCCTTTATTTTTTCCCCTCGACGGGGGCGGGAGGGGTGGGGGTGATTTTCATCCTTAGTTGTGCCCCGGCAGTGCATGGGCCTTATTTCGCCTGATTAAAATGCCTCTTTTCCCAGTACGGCCTTGTAAATAAGAGAGGTATTTCCTTCAAGAAACACCTTCTCAAAGCCGTCTTTCCTTACCTCAAAGTAAATCACAAGAGTTTCACCGCCCGCGGTCTTCACCCTGACCGGCGATACGACATCTCCGCGCGCAGCCGAAGTAAGCGCGCAAGCGATGGCTCCAGTACCGCAGGCCAGAGTCTCCCCCTCAACTCCCCTTTCATAGGTCCTCATCATAATATCATTAGGCCCCGTAACAACCATGAAGTCCGCGTTGGTGCCCGCAGGCGCAAAACGCGGATGATACCGCACAGCCCTTCCCTCAGCCTTCACATTGTGATTGTGAATATCTTTCACCCGAATGACCGCATGAGGGACACCTGTGTTTATAAAATCGGCCATCCTGGACAATCCTCCGGGAATTTCCGGTGCTGACGGTAATGTTTTTTTGTCCCCTGGAAAGCCATCGTCTAAAACAAGCGCGATATCGTTTGATATCCTTGAGGGAACAGGCATGAGAACCTTGACCGTCCTTCCGTTAACCACAGCCTTAATCGTTCCTGCGAGGGTCTCGAAGGTCATTTCAGGGCCAGCAATTCCGTTGAGATAGGCAAAGCGGGCCGCGCATCTGCTTCCGTTTCCGCACATTTCAACTTCGCCGCCGTCAGCGTTAAAAAAACGCCACGAAAAATCATGTGTCTTTGAGCCCATGATAAAAATCAGTCCATCGGCTCCTACAGACATCCGCCTCATGCAAAGGGGCTGAACCAGCCCGGCCATGTCCTTTTCAGATATCTTACCGGCCCTGTTGTCTATCAGGATAAAATCATTGCCGCTTCCCTGCATCTTCCAGAATTCGGTACCTTCCATGAAATCACCTCTCCAGAAGAAACCGGGGTATTGTCTCACCCCTCACCAGGTCTTCAAATGTCTCTCTTGCCCTGATGACGTGGTATTCGTTGCCTTTTACAAGAACCTCAGCAGGCCTAGGTCTTGAGTTATAATTGGAAGACATGCTGAATCCGTAAGCCCCCGCGCTCATTATGGCGGCATATTCACCAGGCCGCATGTTCTCGATCTCCCTGTCCCTAGCGAAGAAGTCTCCCGACTCGCAGATAGGACCGACTATATCGGCCTTTATCTTATCCCGACCCGGATCACGCAGCGGGACAATGGCATGATATGAATCATACAGAGAAGGCCGCACAAGGTCATTCATCGCAGCATCCACAATAAAGAAATCTTTTGACGCCGTCTTTTTCGTATAGAGGACTTTCGTAACCAGAACACCTGCATTTCCTACAAGGACTCGGCCCGGTTCGAGAACCAGCGTGAGGTTCATGCTGGAGAGTTCTCTTTTGACCGCGTCTGCATATTCGCCCGGATGCGGAGGCTCCTCCAGATTGTAGGTTATACCCAGACCCCCTCCTATGTCCAGAATCTGTATCTTTATCCCTTCATCCTCAAGGGCTCCGAGCAGGTCCTTTACCTTTTTTAAGGCATCAACAAAAGGGCTTACCATGGTAAGCTGCGAGCCTATGTGACAGGAAACGCCCGCTATATGAAGCCCGCCAAGTTCGGAAGCCGCCTTATAGTAAGAAACGGCCTCTGTTATTCCTATTCCGAACTTGTTCTTCTTGAGCCCGGTGGAGATATAGGGATGGGTCTTGGGATCAACATCCGGGTTGACCCTGAAGGCTACAGGAGCCTTCCTGCCTTTCCGGAGGGCCGCCTCATTGAGCGTGCTCATCTCCTGGTAGGATTCGAGGTTGAACATGAGAATTCCGGCCTCAAGGGCACTGGCCAGATCATCGGCTGTCTTTCCGACCCCGGAATAGACTATCTTATCGGGACAAACCCCTGCCTTGAGCGCGCGATAGAGTTCGCCTCCCGATACGATATCCACTCCCCCTCCCTCCGAGGCAAAAAGCCTTATCACGGCAAGATTGGAGTTGGATTTCATGCTAAAGCACGTAAGATGCCTGATCCCTGAAAAGGCACCGTCAAATGCCTTAAAATGCCTTAGAAGGGTTGCTGCGGAATAGATATAGCAGGGCGTACCCACTGCTTCGGCTATAGTCCTCAATGGAACATCTTCGCAATAAAGCTCTTTTTCTTTGAAAACAAAGTGATTCATGATTGTCTTACTCGGTTTCTCATATTACTTATTGGATGCTCTGATGAGCTTGACCCGGGTCGAAAAAGGGCCTAATGAACCATCAGCGCCCAGAACTCTGAGTTCGAAGAAATGGACTTCACCTTTCTTAAGCCCCCCTAATTCAATTAGAAAACGGCCCGCTTCATCCAGTTTTGCCCTTTGATCCGAGACATCGGTATATTGAATGGGGCATCCCTCACAAGGTTCAGCAGAAAGGGGAAAGGCCGTATGATATATCCTGAATCCTGAGAAATCTTGTCCCGCGCCTTTCCCTTCTTCCAACCCCATTAACACTCCTTCGATGATACCCTCTTCTCCTTGCCGGTAGGTCTTGAGTTCGAGAACCGTCATCTGGTTGTTTGATTGCGCTGCCCTGGGCCAGGCCTTTCTACCGCATCCCGACTGAAGGAGGGAAAGGGCCATCAGGGAAGCAATCATTAGATAGGACAGCCTAGTCAAGTCCCAATTCCTCTTTGGCCCTGGCAATGCCTTCTTTTACCGTATCAGGAGCGGTGCCCCCCTTCAGTGTCCTTCTTGAAACCGAACCTTCCGGCGTGAGCCAGGGATAGATATCCTGCCCGATCTGCCTGGAGAATCCTTTCATTTCTTCCATGGAAAGCTCATGAAGTTCCTTGCCGCAGTCTGAGGCATAGAGCACTATCCTTCCTGTTATCTCATGGGCCTGTCTGAAGGTAACGCCCCTTCCAACAAGATATTCTGCAAGGTCGGTGGCGGTCAGAAATCCCTTACTGCAGGAGTTTTTCAGCCTTTCAATATCAAAGGTCAGCTCTCCCAGCAGGGCCTTCATGACCTCAAGGCACATCTCCACGGTATCAACCGTATCGAAGAGGACTTCCTTGTCTTCCTGGAGATCCTTGTTATAGGCAAGGGGAAGACCCTTCATGACGGTGAGAAGCCCCATAAGATTGCCATAGACTCGTCCGGTCTTCCCGCGTATAAGCTCCGGGACATCCGGATTTTTCTTCTGCGGCATAATTGAACTTCCCGTGCAAAATGAATCTGAGATGCTCACAAACCGGAATTCCTGACTGTTCCAGAGTATGATCTCCTCACTGAGCCTGCTTAGATGCATCATGAGGAGGGATGCGTCGAAGAGGTATTCCAGAACAAAGTCACGGTCGCTTACCGCATCCATGCTGTTTGCCGAGATACCTGCAAAACCAAGCTCCTCCGCCACCATATCTCTGTCCAGTTTGAATGTCGAGCCGGCAAGAGCGGCACTCCCCAGGGGAAGTACATTGATCCTTGAGAGGCTTTCCTGAAAACGTTTTCTGTCCCTCTTAAGCATCTCGTAATATGCCATTAGATGATGGGCCAGAACTATGGGCTGCGCCCTCTGGAGATGTGTATAGCCCGGCATGATCGTATCAATATGTTTCTCAGCCATGATCACCAGGGCCTTCATGGCCTCTTTGATGAGGCCGGCAATCCTTGCGACGGCATCTCTAACATAGAGCCTCACGTCCAAAGCAACCTGGTCGTTTCTGCTTCTTCCCGTGTGGAGCTTTTCCCCGGCCGGCCCCACATTTTCAACAAGCATTTTTTCCACAAAGCTGTGTATGTCTTCGTAATCATCATCGGGCACCAGCTCGCGGCGATCCATCCTCCTCTTTATCTCTCCAAGGGCTTCTATGATGCTTACGGATTCGTTTTCCGATATGATTCCGCATCTGCCGAGCATGCGGCAGTGGGCAATGCTCCCGGCTATATCCTGGGCGTAAAGTCTCTTATCAAAACCTATTGACGAGTTGAAACTGTTTACGAGGAGGTCGGTTTTCATGCGAAAACGCCCGCCCCAGAGTTTGTCTCCCATATCTCAATACCCTGCCTCTACCCCCGGGAACATCCCTCAAGGAGCCTTGCTATCTTGAGTCTGAGACCGTTCAGCCTTATAAAGCCTTCGGCGTCCTTCTGGTTGTACACATCCTCCCCCTCAAAGGTGGCAAACTGAGGATGGTAGAGGGAAAAATCGCTCTTTCGGCCTGCCACCGTGCAGGTGCCCTTGTAAAGCTTCAGGCGCACAAGCCCGCTCACCTTTTTCTGCGTATCGTCTATGAGGGTCTGAAGCATTCTCCTCTCCGGCGAGATCCAGTAGCCGTTGTAAACAAGCTCCGAATATCTCGGGATGAGAGAATCCCTTATGTGCATCACCTCGCGATCCATGGTGATAGACTCCATGGCCTGATGCGCTATCCTTGCAATGGTGCCGCCTGGTGTCTCATAGACACCTCTTGACTTCATTCCCACATAGCGGTTTTCCACCATGTCAACCCTGCCGATACCGTTTTGTCCCCCCAGCTCATTGAGCCTTGTGAGCATGACCGCAGGGGTCATTCTCTCCCCGTCTATGCTCACGGGGTTTCCCTGTTCAAAACCCAGTTCAATATAGGTGGCCTTATCAGGCGCTTTTTGAGGAGATACGGTGAGGACGAACATGTCCTCCGGCGGCTCCGCCCATACGTCCTCAAGGATTCCACCCTCAAAACTTATGTGCAGGAGGTTTCTGTCGCTCGAATAGGGTCTCGCCTTTGTCACGGGAACGGGGATACCCCGGTCTTTGGCATAGGCTACAAGGTCTTCTCTTCCCTTGAAATTCCATACACGCCATGGGGCGATTATCTTGAGCCTGGGCTCAAGTGCCATATAAGCAAGTTCAAATCTTACCTGATCGTTGCCCTTGCCTGTCGCCCCGTGGCTTACCGCATCGGCGCCAACAGTTCTTGCGACCTCGACCTGCCTAGCTGCTATGAGGGGTCGCGCAAGGGATGTGCCCAAAAGATAGTTTGACTCATAGGCGGCGTTTGCCCTCAGGGCCGCCCAGACATAATCCCTTACAAACTCCTCCCTCAGATCCTCGACTATCACCTGATCCGCGCCGGTCTTGAGGGCCTTTTCTCTCACTTCCAGTACCTCATCTCCCTGACCCAGATCCGCCGCAAAAGCCACGACCGGACAGCCGTAGGTCTCTTTAAGCCAGGTAAGTATCACCGAGGTATCGAGCCCCCCGGAGTATGCAAGCACGATTTTTTCTATGGCCATTTTCCTTATATCTCCTTTCGTATCCGGCTTTCTAATAACACCCACCTGTTACGTTAAGCTCATCCCACGCTCTTGCGGCATACTTCCATGTGCTCATAATTACGCTGGATATCGCGAGCCTTGCAGCCGGGCATTTTCCGTCAGCCCTTATAAATATGACAATACTCTTCGCCCTGTATTCCTAACCCTCGAGTAGGGAGGGGACACGCAGGCTATTCCGTAGCCCCCAGGAGCAGGGTCTCAAGGAGCGCCTGGTGTAAATGCATCTTGTTTTCCGCCTGATCAAATACAACTGAGTGAGGCCCTTCGAGCACATCTTCCTCTATTTCCTCACCCCTGTGGGCAGGCAGGCAGTGCATCACAACGGCACCGGGTCCTGCCCTGCCGACCAGGGATGCTGTGACCCTGTAATCCTTGAATACGATTTTTCTTTGCTCCGCCTCCTTCTCCTGCCCCATGCTGGCCCACACGTCCGTGTTGATTACATCGGCTCCTTCGGCGGCCTCAACCGGCTCCCTTACGACCTTGACGTTAGGTCCCGCAGCATCAAGAACCCCTTCATCCGGCCTATAACCGTCAGGGCAGGCTAGTACCAACTCGAATCCCAGCATTGAAGCGGCGTTGATCCATGAATTGGCGACATTGTTTCCGTCGCCGATCCAGGCGGCCTTAAAATTGTCCAGCCTGCCGATCTTTTCTTTTACCGTCATAAGATCGCTCAGGATCTGGCAGGGATGATACTTATCCGTAAGGGCATTGATTACGGGTATGGATGCCCAGTTTGCCATTTCCTCCAGCTCTTCCTGCCTATAGGTCCTGACGGCAAGGATATCAAGGTAACGCGAAAGAACCCTGGCTGTATCCTTTACAGGCTCATTTCTGGATATCTGGGTATCGGTGCCCGTCATAAAAATGGTGCTTCCCCCCAGCCTGAACATCGCGGTCTGAAAAGAAACACGAGTACGCGTAGAGGCCTTGACGAACATCAGCCCGAGCACCTTTCCCTCAAAACGCCTCTCCAGCTTTCTGCCGCCCTTTTTTATTTCAATAGCCCGTTCGATGAGCGCTAGTATTTCATCTCCAGTCAAATCCCTGAGTGTCAGGAAGTCCTTTTTCATCTTCTAATTCCGTTTCGCCTTTCCAAATTCATCAAGCGCCCTGTCCAGGGCCTTCACAAGAGCTTCTATATCCGCTTCTTTTACTACCAGCGGGGGAATGAAGCGCAGCACCGTATCATGGGTGCAGTTAATGAGAAAGCCTTGCGCCATGCAGCTCTTTACAATCTCTCCGCAGGGGGTTTCAAGCTCCATTCCCAGGATAAGGCCCTTGCCCCTTACCTCCTTCACAAATGGATACTTCTTTGAAAGGTCTATAAGCCTGTTCTTAAAATACTCACCCACAGTCGTGCAGTGCTCGAGCAGCCCCTCGTTGAGCATGGTGTTTAATACTGCCTTCGCAACGGCTGTTACAAGCGGGGTGCCCCCGAAGGTGGTCGCGTGGCTTCCGGGACCAAAGGCTTGGCTTATACAGTCGTGCGCCAGCATGGCCCCTATGGGAAGCCCGTTACCAAGGGCTTTTGCAAGCGTCATGATGTCGGGTTTAACCCCGAAATGCTCGTGGGCGAAGAGCTTTCCCGTCCTTCCCATCCCGACCTGCACCTCATCAAAGATGAGAAGCAATTTGTTTCTGTCGCAAAACGACCTGACAGATTCTAGATAATGGGCATCCGGGATCACAATCCCTCCCTCGCCCTGAATGGGTTCTAGAATGACCGCGCAAACCGTCTTGTCGAGGGCTTTCTCCATAGCATCCATATCGTTAAACGGCACAAAGACAAATCCCTCAAGGAGAGGATCAAATCCGATCTGCACCTTCTTTTGACCGGTCGCCGAAAGGGTGCACATGGTTCTTCCGTGGAAGGAGTTTTCCATTGATATAATTACATGCCTCCCGGGCCCGAAGGTCTCCCTGGAATATCTCCTCGCGAGCTTGATGGCTGCCTCGTTTGCCTCCGCCCCGCTGTTACAGAAAAAAACCTTGTCGGCAAAGGAATTCTCAACCAGCATCTGGGCAAGATCCGTCTGGGGCTTAGTGTAATAGAGGTTGGAGACATGGATCAATGTGCGGGCCTGCTCTTCGATGGCCTTGGAGACGATAGGAGAGCTATGTCCGAGGGCACAGACCGCGATGCCCCCGACAAAGTCCATATATTCCTTGCCTTCCTCGCTCCAGACCCTGACCCCATCACCCTTTACGAGGGTCAACGGAAACCGGGCATAGGTGTTGAACATGTATTTGTCTGCCCGTTTCATGGTTGTAAGTTCATCTTGCATAAAAAGCCTTTCTCCTTTTCAATTAAACCGTCATGACGCGATTTGGTTCGCCCCTGAGGATGAAAATCCTCCTTCAATCTCTTCTCTGTTTCCACAGCTTCTTCGGGGTCGGGATCGGTATCGTCTCTTAACAGTAAGCCCGGCCTGCGGTATCTTCTCAATAAACGGAGCTTACTGCTCTATCCGGGTTTAGCCGGGACGGTACTGGATTCGAGCTTTCCCTGGAATGACAAGTGGTTGGGTTGTTAGTCATTCCAACATAGGCCGGAATCCAGGGGGTTTGCCCCTGATTATTGAGATGTTACGCCTGCTTTTCTCTACTGGGATTGCGACCAATATCCCGGTACCGATCACGATGGCACAGCGAGGTGCATTTTCACGTTAAAACCACCTCAAGGCACTATTTCAGTACCTATTCCCATCTTTGTAAAGACCTCCAGAAGGATGGCATGCTCCATCCTTCCGTCCACTATATGGGCCTTCTTCACTCCACCTTTCAGGGCATCAAGGCAGCAGTTGACCTTCGGAATCATTCCTCCTTTGATAATGCCTTCCGATAAAAGGGCTTTTGACTCATCCGCCTTCAAGGTAGTTATGAGTCCTCCGTCAGCCCCCAGCACACCTGCGGTATCTGTAAGCAGAACCAGTTTCCTCGCCCCCAGGGCACCGGCCACATGTCCTGCGACTATATCGGCGTTGATATTAAAAGTCTCACCCTTCTCTCCTCCAGCCACAGGGGCTATGACCGGAATAAAGTCGCCTGCGAGAAGGTTGCTCAGTATCTTTGTATCTACCGCAGTAATCTCTCCAACCAGTCCTATGTCAATGATCTCAGGGGGCTGATCCGCTCCCCTGTTTCTGAGATACTTAAGCTTACTTGCGGTAAGAAGGTTCCCGTCTTTCCCTGAAAGCCCCACGGCCCTTCCGCCGCTTCGATTGATCAGACTGACTATCTCCTTGTTGACCTTTCCGACAAGGACCATTTCAACCACATCCATCGTCTTCTCGTCAGTCACCCTCATGCCTTCCACGAATCTTGACTCGATGGAGAGTTTCTTCAAAAGCTCTCCTATCTGCGGTCCGCCCCCGTGGACGACTATCGGGTTGATGCCCACATATTTCATCAGGACGATGTCAAGGGCAAATCCCCTCTTCAGCTCTTCATCCACCATCGCATGGCCCCCATACTTGATGACCATGGTTGCGCCGTTGAAACGCTGGATATAGGGCAGAGCCTCTATGAGAATCTTTGCCCTTTCGGTATCGCTGATCATAGGATGTACCTGCTGAGATTTTCGTCTTCCAGTATCTCCTCAAGTTTCTTGGAGACATACTCCTTTGTGATGGAAATCGTTCCGGAACCTTTGTCGGGCGCCTCAAATGATATCTCATCAAGGAGCTTTTCCATAACCGTGTGGAGCCTTCTTGCGCCTATGTTCTCCATTCGGTCATTTACCTCATGGGCGATTTCGGCTATCTCATCCACGGCATCATCCTCGAAGACCAACTCCATACCCTCTGTCAGCAGCAGGGCCATATACTGTGTCAGCAGGGCATTTTTGGGCTCTTTGAGTATCCTGACAAAATCCTCCTTTGTCAGCGGATCCAGTTCCACCCTTATGGGGAATCTCCCCTGAAGTTCCGGCAGTAGGTCTGAAGGCTTGCTCACGTTGAATGCCCCGGCGGCTATAAAAAGTATGTGGTCCGTCTTTACCATGCCGTATTTGGTTATTACTGTCGAACCTTCAATAATTGGGAGGAGATCCCTCTGTACGCCCTCCCTGGAGACATCCGGCCCGTAGGATGCGCCGCTACCTCCGATCTTGTCCAGTTCATCAAGGAATATGATCCCATTCTGCTCTGTGAGCCTTAGGGCCTGTTCGACTACCTTGTCCATATCAATAAGCTTCTGAGATTCTTCCTGGAACAGGATATCTTTGGCCTCAGGAATCTTCATCTTCCGCTTTTTCTTCTTCTGGGGAAGGATATTGCCGAACATCTCCCTTATATTGAGTTCCATCTCCTCCATACCTGCGCTGGAGAATATCTCAACCATGGGAACGGCGCTGTTTGAGACCTCAAGCTCCACATAGCGCTCATCAAGTTTTCCCTTTCTGAGCATCCTGCGAAGCTTCTCTCTCGTCGAGAGGGTTTCACTCTTCTCGACCTTGACTACCTCCAGAAGCTTTTCCTTTTCCGCCCCCTCTTCCTTGCCCTCTTCTTTTTTCTTCGGCAGAAGCAGATCCAGGAGCTTCTCCTCTGCAAGCTCCCAGGCCTTAGCCTTGACGTTTTCCTGCTCCCCGGTCTTCGCCATATTTACTGCAAGCTCCACAAGGTCCCTAACCATTGATTCGACATCTCTTCCCACGTAGCCCACTTCCGTGAACTTGGTCGCCTCAACCTTGATAAAAGGTGAATTGGCAAGCCTGGCAAGACGCCTTGCTATCTCTGTCTTGCCGACTCCAGTGGGACCTATCATGATGATGTTTTTGGGAGCTATCTCATCCCTCAGCTCAGGCGGCACCTGTTGTCTCCTCCACCTGTTTCTCAGCGCGATTGCAACGGACCTCTTGGCGGCATCCTGTCCGACAATATATTTGTCCAGCTCGCTCACAATCTGTCTGGGCGTCAGCACCTTTGCGGTCAAATCCTCTTGACTATCTTGAGTGTCACTTTGTTTCATCTAATCTTCCATCCCAGGCTATGGTCTCCATGGCCTAAGCCTCCTCCTTACTGCTAAGCTCGTGAACAGTTATGTGTTCATTAGTGTATATGCATATCCCGGCCGCTATCTTCATTGCCTCCAAGACTATATTGGCCGCATCAAGTCCCGAATGGGCAATAAGCGCTTTGGCCGCAGCCAGGGCATAGGGCCCTCCGGAGCCTATTGCCGCCACAGGATCGTCAGGCTCTATGACATCACCTGTGCCTGAAATGATCAATATATGTTCCATGTCTGCAGCCAGAAGCATGGCCTCAAGCTTGCGCAGCACCTTGTCGGTCCTCCAGTCCTTGGCAAGTTCCACCGCCGACCTTGTGAGATTACCCTTGTACATTTCAAGCTTCTCTTCCAGCCTTTCAAGAAGGCTGAAAGCGTCGGCCGCTGCACCGGCAAAGCCTACGAGAACGGTCTCTCTGTAGAGAGATCTGATCTTGCTGGCGCCATGCTTCATTATGGTATCGTCAAAGGTGACCTGCCCATCCCCCGCAAGGGCCACCCTGCCATCCTTCTTGACTGCCAGAACAGTGGTTGAGCGAAATGACGGCCTTCTAGTTTCGGCTTCTAGGATGTGCCTTGTCATAAACCTCCATTAGCTTATCCAGGGTAACGTGGGTGTACCTCTGGGTGGTCGTAAGGCTTGAATGCCCTAACATTTCCTGCACTGACCTCAGATCAGCCCCGCCCTCAAGAAGATGAGTGGCGAAACTGTGCCTCATGGCGTGAGGACTTATGTCTCCGGGGAGTCCGGCCATTAAGACATATTTTTTTATGATCCTGCCCACGCTTCTTGCCGTTAACCTTCCCCCGCGCATATTTACAAAAATAGGGCTATGGGTCCTCCCGACTGAACTGCCGGCCGCGTCAAGGGCTTTAAGGTAATTATCCAGCGCACTGAGGGCATGCTCTCCGATTGGGACCACCCTCTCCTTTCCGCCTTTACCCATCACCTTAACAAGTCTTTGGGCCGAATCAAGGCTGGAGCGGTTCATTGACACCAGCTCCCCTACCCTAAGCCCGCATGAATAAAGAACTTCAAGGATAGCCCTGTCTCTAAGAGAAGCAATATCCGTTTCCCTGGGGCTTTCCACGAGGGCAAAGGCATCATCAACAGGGAGGAATCTCGGCAGATATCTCTCGAGCCTCGGGGTGGCCAGGTCTGCAGCAGGGTTTACCTCAATTAATCCCCTTTTCTCCAAAAAAAGAAAAAAGCTCCTTATTGCCGAAAGCTTTCGGCTTATGCTGGTCCTCTTGAGCTTTTTGCTGATGGCCGCCAGGTAACCGCGGAACACCTGAACATCTATAGCGCCTAACCGCCCGTCTCCCCCATCTCTCGTATATAGCCCCCGCGATTCCAGAAAGCCGGCAAATTGCCCGAGATCGCCCCTGTAACTCCTCAGGGTCTGAGGAGAATATCCCTTTTCCCTTTCAAGGAATTCAATAAATGATTCAATTTGTTCAGGTCCCAGCAATATCCACCGTAACCTTATCTACGAAGAAGCGGCATAGTTCCTCGATGTTTGAAAGTTTTTTAATTTAGCAGATACAATAGAAATAGCAATAAAAAATCCTTCTGACAAAATGCTCTATCGCCTTATTTCGGGTTTTCTTGTCTTGACTTGATTTGGAGAGATGAGGTAGGCTTTTGGCCTTAATTTATTAAGGAACTTCAAGGGAGAGGTTAACTTTATGGAGAGAAAGGCCGAGATACTTAGGAACATTGCCCTGGTTGCCCACGGCGGATCAGGAAAGACGTCGCTTGCTGAAGCCATGCTCTTTAACGGCAAGTCAACAACCAGACTTGGAAAAGTAGACGACGGAAGCTCCAATTTTGATTATGAGGCTGAAGAGATAAAGAGGAAGATCACAATAAGCTCGTCTTTCCATCATACCGAGTGGAAGAAAAACTACATCAACATCATAGATACACCGGGTGATTACAATTTTCTCTCAGACACGAAGGCATCCCTCCAGGCCGCGGACGCGGTTGTGGTTTTGATAGACGCGACAGCCGGGGTAAAGGTCGGTACCGAAAAGGTATGGGCATTCGCCGATGAACAAAAACTGCCCAGAATAGTGTTCATCAACAAACTCGACAGGGAGAGAGCCGATTTTTTTAAATCCCTTGATGAGGTCTCAAAGAAACTCAATATCAAGCCTTCGCCGGTATTTCTTCCCATAGGCACTGAGGAATCCTTTAATGGGGTGCTAGACCTTGTTCGGATGAAGGCCTACATCTTCACCAGGGACGCAAGCGGCAAGTTTGAAACACAGGATATTCCATCCGACCTCACCGATACGGCTAAGGAATGGCACGACAAGGTACTTGAGAATATAGTCGAGGTGGACGATAAGTTGATGGAGAAATACCTTGAGGGTGAAGCAATAACCCGCGAGGAGATGGAAACGACACTCATCAAGGGTATCAAGTCCGGAGCGGTCGTTCCCATAGTTTGCGGCTCGGGCCTGTTCAATATAGGGGTCCCCCAACTCATGGGGCTTATTGTTGACGGTCTTCCATCTCCAATCGAGCGCGGGCCTAAAACGGGCAAGGCACCCGGAAGCGATGGCGAGATAACGCGGGGACCATCCCCGGAAGACGCTTTCTCTGCCCTTGTATTCAAGACCGTTGCAGATCCATTCGCCGGCAAACTGAGCCTTTTAAGGGTCTTTTCCGGCATCCTTCAGTCGGATTCAACCGTCTATAACGCAAATAAGGATGTGAAGGAAAAATTCGGCCAGATATTCATCCTGGAGGGAAAAAAGCAGCAGCCGACAGAAGCCGCCGGTCCCGGAGATATAGTGGCTATCCCCAAACTCAAGGATACCGCGACTGGGGATACTCTCTGTATCGCGAATGACCCAATAGTATATGAAGCTACCAAACCTCTCAGACCCATAATCTCCTATGCTGTCGAGGCAAAGGTTAAGGGAACTGAAGACAAGGTGTTTTCTTCTCTTGCCAGATTGGTTGAAGAAGACCCCACCCTTCGTCTCGAAAGAGATCAGAACACCTCCGAGAGCATTCTGAGCGGGACCGGGCAGATTCACCTTGAGACAACCTGCGAAAAACTTCAGAGAAAGTTCGGCGTTGAGGCGGTTTTGAACCCCGTTAAGGTCCCATACCGTGAGACTATTAAGAAACCTGCAAAGCAGATCGTTTACCGCCACAAGAAACAGTCGGGAGGAAGAGGTCAATTTGCTGAGGTGCACTTCGATGTGACACCGCTCGAGAAGGGGGCAGGTTTTGTCTTCGATGAGGCCCTCGTTGGAATGAATGTTCCCCGAAACTTTGTGCCGGCCGTTGAAAAAGGTATCCAGGAGGCCCTTCTGAGCGGAACCCTGGGCGGATATCCAGTGGTGGACATAAAGGTGAGGTTTTTCGACGGCAAGAGCCATGAGGTGGATTCCTCTGAAATGGCATTCAAGATCGCTGCCAGCATGTGTTTCAAGAAGGCCGTACAGGAGGCCCAGCCGACTCTCCTTGAGCCCATCATGAAGATGGATATAAACGTGCCTGACGATTCCATGGGAGATGTTATCGGAGATCTTAACGGTCGGCGAGGCAGAGTTCTAGGCATGGACTCAGAGGGTAGATATCAGATAATAAAGGCACAAGCCCCCATGTCGGAGGTCCTGAAATACGCGCTTGACCTCAATTCGATGACAGGCGGAAGGGGTACTTTCCAGATGGAGTTCAGCCATTATGAAGAGGTGCCGGCGCAACTCGCCGAAAAGGTAATAGCCGCTACCCGAGCGAAGGAATAATGCCGTGGCTTTCCCCACGTCGGGAAGAGCTTTTAATGCGGGAGTCCTCACCATAAGCGACAAGGGCTCCCGCGGCCTGAGAAAAGATGAAAGCGGAGATCTTCTCGAAGGCATCCTCAACGAAAACGGTTTTTCCGTAATCCTGCGAAAAATAGTCCCTGACAGAATTGAAAGCATCGCTGATGTTCTTATTGCATGGGCTGACAATGATCGCCCGCAACTTATTGTGACAACAGGAGGCACCGGCCTGAGCCCGACGGATGTTACGCCCCAGGCCATGCGCCAGGTTATTGAATTTGAGGTCCCCGGGATGGCGGAGGCAATGAGGGCTGAAAGCCTCAAAAAAACACCTCATGCCATGATCTCAAGGGCTCTCGTTGGTGTCAGGAAGGCTACCCTGATAATAAATCTTCCCGGCAGTCCTTCAGGAGCGGAAGATAATTTGCGGGTGGTACTGCCGGCCCTGTCCCACGCCCTTTCCAAGCTCTGCGGAGACACAGCCGACTGCGCGACAGTGGGCTCAAAGAGCCACTAATGGCCATGCCCGAATGGAGCACAGCGAAATATGAAAATCACCCCCCACACCGTATCAGCCAAATAATTGGGGGAATGGCTTTGCGCAGACCAGAAATCAGCTTCTGGAGGAGGGATAGAGGAAAGGGGCATTTTCAGATAAAAAGTCATACCGGATCAACTACCGCATGAAGAAAAAACTCTTGGCCCTTGAGTTAGTGCCCATCCGTAAATGGCTATTTTCACCGATTTCGGCGTTGGGCTCAAATTCTAATCCTCGAAATACGTCCATGTATTCCTGTGGTTAAAATTATCGCCCGCCTTGAACTCGATATAACTATCTCATTTCCGGATGGACACGAGATAGCTATATCTACTCAGCAGCCTCGCTTTCGATGAGTTCTTGCACCTCTTTCTCGGAGTAACCTATCTCGCTAAGTAATTCTTTCGTATTAGATCCCCTCGGCCCTGCCTGAGGCTCGGCCCTGCCCGGGGTCCGCGAGAGCCTGGGGGCGGGAGCGGGCTGGAGAACTCCATCCAGATTGATCAAAAGTTTTCTTTGAGCATTGTGGGGGTGGCCCGCAGCCTCGTCAATACCAAGGACAGGGGCGACACATGCGTCGGTTCCTTCAAATATCCCTGTCCACTGATCCCTCGTCTTTGTCCTGAAGACCTCGGCAAAACGGAGCTTCATTTGAGGCCATTTGTCCATCTCATACTGGTGAGGCATGGAGGCTGGGTCAATGCCCAGTCCCTTGATAAGTTCAGCGTAAAATCTCTGCTCGATCGCCCCCACCGCCATAAACCCGTCGTCCGAGGTTTCGTATGTCTCATAGAAAGGCGCCCCGGAGTCAAGGAGATTTGTCCCTATCTCAAGGGTCATGAGATTGTGGGCCAGGAGCCCGTAAAAGAGTGTTGAAAGGTTTGACGCCCCATCCACCATTGCAGCGTCAACCACCTGCCCCTTGCCTGACCTCCCGCACTCAATCAAGGCAAGAAGTATTCCCATCGCGCAGAGCATCCCTCCACCGGCGAAATCCCCGAGAAGATTGCACGGAGGAAGCGGCCTTTCCCCGGCTCTTCTAAAGAGGGAAAGTGCGCCGGAAACAGCTATGTAGTTAATGTCATGGCCGGCCATAGGTGCGTAAGGGCCTTTCTGACCCCAGCCGGTAAGACGCGCATAGATGAGCGAAGGATTGAGAGACAGGGCATCCTCGGGACCAAGGCTCAGAGATTCCATGACTCCGGGCCTGTAAGGTTCAATAAGCACCTGGGATGAAGCTATAAGCCTCCTGACAATTTCAACCCCGTCATCATTTTTCAGATTTACTCGGATGGACCTTTTTCCCCTGTCAAAGGGATTTTTCTCCATGACATTCGGTATCTCGGGCTGACCTTTTGAAAGACGGTCAACTATGACGACATCCGCTCCGAAGTCTGAAAGTATCATTCCGCAGTAAGGCGACGGCGCAAGACCCGCCATCTCGATTACTTTTATTCCATCAAGCGGCCTCATCAGTTCCTCCCAAATTTATAAAGACAGCGGCGCTCATTCTTGATGATCTACCCTTTCTGGATCTTCGCCCAGGCATCCTTTAGGGTTACAGTCCTGTTAAAGACGGGTTTTTCAGGGGATGAATCCTTTGAATCAACACAGAAATAACCAAGTCTTTCAAACTGATAGCGATCACCCTGGTTTGCCTTCTCGAGGGACGGCTCAAGATAGCAGGGATCGAGCACCTCCAGGGAGGCAGGGTTTAGCAGGGACGCAAAATCCTCGCCTTCCTTTGACTCTGAAGGATCAGGCCTTACAAAGAGGTGTTCATAGAGTCTCACCTTGGCCTTCAACGCGTGAGGGGCTGAAACCCAATGCAGGGTTGCCTTTACCTTGCGCCCATCGGGCGAATCTCCGCCTCTCGTAGCCGGGTCGTACGTGCATCTAAGCTCGATAACCTCGCCGGTCTTCTCATCCTTGATTACACCGGTGCATCTTACAAAATAGGCATAGCGGAGCCTGACCTCTCTACCGGGCGCCAGGCGGAAAAACTTCTTCGGGGGATCCTCCATGAAATCCTCCCGCTCAATGTATATGGCCCTGGAAAAAGGCACTCGCCTGATTCCCATCTGAGGATCCTCGGGATTATTGAGGGCCTCAAGCTCCTCCATTTGGTCTTCCGGATAGTTTTCAATGACAACCCTGAGCGGTCTTATCACGGCCATTACCCTAGGCGCGCGTCTGTTGAGATCTTCCCTGACACAATGCTCGAGCAGGGCTATATCCACCATGCTGTCTCTCTTTGCAACCCCTATCCGGTCGCAGAAATCCCTTATGGCCTCGGGAGTATATCCTCTGCGTCTTAAGCCCGAAATGGTCGGCATGCGGGGATCGTCCCATCCTGTAACATGGCCTTCCTCCACAAGTTTTAGAAGCTTTCTCTTGCTCATGAGGGTGTAGCTAAGGTTGAGTCTCGCAAACTCTATCTGGCGCGGATGGTATATCTCAAGCTCATCCAGGAACCAGTCGTAAAGGGGTCTATGATCCTCAAATTCCATGGTGCAGATGGAGTGGGTTATACCTTCAATGGAATCACTTTGGCCGTGGGCGAAATCATACATGGGATATATGCACCATTTATCCCCCGTCCTGTGGTGTGTCTGCCGGAGCACCCTGTACATGACCGGGTCTCTCAGATTCAGGTTCGGAGAGGCCATATCAATCTTGGCCCTCAAGACCCTGCTTCCATCAGGAAATTCTCCTTCCCTCATCCTTTTGAAAAGATCAAGGTTCTCATCCACGCTCCTTCCGCGAAATGGGCTTTCCCTCCCGGCCTCGGTCAGGGTGCCCCGGTACTGTCTTATCTCATCCGCATTGAGATCATCCACATAGGCCCTGCCCTTCCTTATAAGAAAAACTGCAAACTCATAGAGTTTTTCAAAGTAGTCGGATGCGTAGAACTCACGATCCTCCCAGTCAAACCCCAGCCAGCGCACATCCTCTTGTATGGATTGGACATACTCAACCTCTTCCTTGGTAGGATTTGTGTCGTCAAAACGCAGATTGCATTTCCCCGAGTATTCCCTCGCAAGTCCAAAATTAAGGCAGATGGACTTGGCGTGTCCGATGTGAAGGTAGCCGTTAGGTTCAGGAGGAAATCTTGTATGCACCGCAGTCCCTGGCTTGTTGGTCCCGAGGTCGTCTTCGATTATCGCATGAATAAAGCTCTTCGTAGGCTTTTGTTCCATAATATTCAACCCGTCTTATTTTATTTTGAGATAACTGCTCAGGTTGTCAGGGAACATTGAACCCTTAAACTTTGAAACTGAGTAGTTACATTTTGCGTAAACGCTCATGACAGAAATATTTTGTCGCCCCCGCTAATGAAAATCCTCCTCCGGCTCTACACTCTGCGAGGTCGAGGATTTCCCTCCCCCCGCGCGGGGGAGGGTTGGGGTGGGGGGGGTATTTTCACGGTGGGGGTATTTTCACGGT
>MNYJ01000019.1 GCA_001874005.1 Desulfobacteraceae bacterium CG2_30_51_40 | reverse complement strand
CGGTTTCCGTGCGGCTGAATCCGCACTTGCCCCGGATTTTTGAGTTCATACCATTAAACGCAATTTGGCACGATCGCACAGATTCAATACGGCCCGGGAAATTCCCCCCGGGAGTTCCACAGCCGACAGGCCATTCAATATAATTTTCAGTTCATATCCCCGTGAGTCAATCTGTAAGTAAGAATATCAAGTTTGATGGTGAAGTCTATATTTTCCACAAGGCAGCAGTCCGGGACATATATCCTGATAGGAGAAAAATTAAGAAGCGCGTTTACCTTGCCGCGTATAAACATGTCGGCTATCCTCTGGGCCTCCGAAGGAGGGGTTGTTATAACACCCATATCCACATGCATTTCCTTTACCGATCTAGCTAGTTCGGTTATGTTCTTGATGCGGATTCCTGCGGCTGTGAACTTGCCTATCTTGGCAGGGTCTTTGTCGAATGCGGCTACGCAATTAAACCCCTTCAGGGCAAAACCGCGGCTCCTCAGAAGGGCTGATCCGAGATTGCCTATTCCGACCACCGCCAGATTCCATACCTTGTTAATGGACAGTATTTCTCTGATATGGGCCTGAAGTTCCAGGACATCATAACCGACGCCTCTTACACCAAATCCGCCGAAATATCCCAGGTCTTTGCGCACCTGCGCAGAGCTTACCTGACAAAGCCAGGCCAGCTTATCCGATGATACCTGCCGGTAACCGTCGAACTCGAGCAACTCAAGCTGTCTGTGATAGATGGAAAGCCTGGTTATAGTTGCCCCGGGAACGCGCTTTGTTCCTGTCATAATGGCATTTCCTTATTTTAAGAGTCATCCGCTCGCTATTCCAAGCGAAAGGCATTACTATCCTTCACCGTAGAGGTCAAGAATTATGGTGACACGCATCAGTATTATGGGATATATATATCTAAGCAATATAATTGTAAAGTCTGTCGGTTTTTGGGCTATCTGTTTCGCGGGGATAACATGACAAGGACCATAAGGGAAGAAACCGCCATGACGGGTGAAGGGATTATCTCTGCCTGTGAAAGGCTCTCCAGCGAAAGGTACAGGGCATTTGTAGAAAATATCGAAGAAGGTGTATATGAAGTTGATATCCATGGCAATTTCTTATATTTCAATGCTTCTCTCTGCATAATGTTCGGTTATCCCAGGGAGGAAATTCAATTCCAGAGTTTTACCAAGTTCCTGCACGAAGATAATGTCAAAGAGGTGTTTGAGGCTTTTAAAAAAATTAACGACACTGGGCAGGGCATATCCGATCTTGTCTGGAAGATAAAGACCGCAAGCGGTACTGTTAGAATGGTCGAGTTCTCGGCCAATCTCATTAAAAACAGGGAAGGGGAGAAGATAGGATTTCGAGGTATCGCCAGAGACGTCACGGAACGCTTCAAGACAATAGAGAGTCTCCGGAAATCTCAGCGCCGATACAGAACACTGCTTGATTTTGTTCCGTATCCGATGGTCGTGTTTGATCTTGCAGGCAGGGTTTCCTATATGAATCCGGCCTTCACGGAGGTTTTCGGCTGGGCCCTTGAAGAGCTGGAAGGCAAGCATATTCCTTATATCCCAAAGGGCATGGAGGAAGAGATAAGTGACACCATAAAAAGACTCAAGGAAAAGGGAACTATCCATCGCCTCGAAACAAAGCGCAGCACAAAAGGCGGCGAGATACTGGATGTGGTTATGAGAGCGATTGTTTTTCCGGAGGACGGTGACGAAGAAGCCGGAGAACTGGTGATCCTGCGCGATATAACAAGAGAAAAGCGCATCGCCAGAAATAGCCAATCCCTCTTCAGGATAAGCGCAGCTCTCCCCGAATATACCGAATTGGAAGACCTGCTGGATTTTATAAGCAATGAGGTCAAGCGTCTTCTCAATGTCGAGGGTGCTCTGGTAATACTGCTTGATCAAGAGAAAAACGAACTTTTCTTCAAATCAGGCGCACACGATGACTCAGCGGCCGAAAAAAGAATAAAGGAGATACGTTACCCCGCCGACAAGGGTGTCTCCGGAGAGGTGATAAGGACCGGCAAACCGGTTATCGTCCACGATACATCCAAAGACCCCAATTTCTATTCGGTGGTTGACACGCAGGCAGGCTTTACGACCAGAGCGATCCTGGATGTCCCGTTGAGGAGCAAGGACAGAATAATCGGGGTGCTTTGCGCAACGAATAAAAAGAACGGCCCCTTTGATAACACCGATGTTGAGTTTCTTAGCATGATAGCCGGCACCGTTGAGCTTTCCCTTGAAAATGCTAGGTTTGCCGACGAGCTTAAGGCCGCTTACAAGGAACTCACAAGCATCAACAGGGCTAAGGACCGGGTGATTAATCACCTTTCCCATGAACTGAAGACACCTGTGTCTGTTCTCGGCGCCTCCCTCAGGATACTTGAAAAGAGGCTGTCCCTTTTGCCTACAAAGGACTGGGTTCCCACTATGGAGCGCGCAGTGCGAAATATCGGCCGAATCCTGGACCTTCAATACCAGGTGGAAGACATCATGCAAGCGAGGCACTATGAGGCAAGAAAGACACTTGATCTTCTCTTGGACGAGTGCACCGACCTGATAGTGTCTCTGGCTGAGGAGGCCGGGTGCGGCGATGTGTCCGGAAGGATAAAGGCGCGCATTGACGAACTCTATGAGAGAAAGGAAAATATTGCCCAACTGGTGGAACTGGATCAATTCACAGCGCAGACACTGGAAGAGATTCGCCCTCTTTTTTCATCCAGGAAATTGGAAATTATCTCCGACCTGCATCCGGGCCCTGCAATCAGCATTCCGGTTGATCCTCTAAGAAAGGTTATTATCGGTGTTATCCGAAATGCCATTGAAAATACGCCCGATGAGGGCTCCATTGAAATATCCGTCCGAGGACGGGGGACAGGCATGGAATTCACGGTAAAGGATTACGGAGTCGGAATAACCCAGGATAACAAAAGAAGGATATTTGAGGGTTTTTTTACCACCAGGGACACCATGGCATATTCTTCTCGAAGGCCTTATGATTTTAACGCAGGGGGTAAGGGCGCGGATCTTCTGCGCATGAAGATATTCTCCGAACGTTATAACTTCAAGCTTTCCATGGATTCGGTAAGGTGCCCCCACATACCTTCCGACGCTGATGAATGTCCCGGAAGGATCAGGGAGTGTCCTGTCTGTAAGACTTCGGAAGACTGTCGAAAATCCGGAGGGACCGTTTTTTCTGTTTTTTTCCCTGCCTCTACCGATAAATCCGTGAGGCAGAAAGGCATTGATGGAGGAGAGGATGGAAAAGGAACTCCTTATCTCCAAGGAGATGATACAAAAAAGGGTCAAGGAACTGGCCTCTGAGATTGCAAGAGACCATCAGGGTAAGGACACAGTGCTGGTTGGCATCCTTAAAGGAGCGGTGTTTTTCTTCTGTGACCTGGCCCGTGAGCTTGACATACAGGTTGGAATTGATTTTTTGAGGGCCGCAAGCTATGGACCTTCAAGCTCGTCAAGCGGCACAATTACCCTGACGAAAGACGTTGAAACTCCCCTTGAGGGAAAGTCAGTGGTATTGGTGGAGGATATAATTGATACCGGATTGACGATGTCCCGCATTCTTGAGGAGCTTAAGCGAAAAAAACCATCAGAGGTAAAGGTCTGCGTCCTGCTCGACAAGCCTGAAAGAAGAGAAATCGAAGTGCAGGTTGATTACTGCGGATTTCGTGTTGAAGGGGGGTTTGTTGTCGGCTATGGTCTTGATTATGACGAGCAATATCGTAATCTATCCGAGATATTTGTCCTCAAGGGGATATAGAAGGAGTAAGTGATGTTTGTCGAATGCGTTAAGTGCGGGTCAATTTACGAAATTGAGCAAACGCTTATAAGTCCGGAGGGCGCAAAGGCGAGGTGCTCGGTTTGCGGGAATGTTTTTGCAATTGTCCCGGATGCTCCGGTGCCCACCCATGAATCTCCGTCGGAAATTGAACCACCCCTTGAAGAAGAGCTTCAAGGCGAAGATGCTGCAGCTACTCTTTCAAGCCGGGACATTGACGAACTGCTTAAGGAACTGGATGTCTCTGCCGGTCAGACTGAATCAAAGGAGCCTCAGGATGATTCAAAAGAAATGGCGATGCCGGATGATTCCGGGCTGGATAAGCTCAGGGCCACTGAGCAGGTTAATGTTACGAAAGCTAAGACGCGTTCCGGTGCGCACCTAAAGCCTTACAGATTCGAACCCAAGCCGAGGAAATCTTACGCCGGCACTGTTATTCTTCTAGTCCTTCTTTTTTGCGTTGGCGCGGCGGGATCGGTCATCTATTTCGCGCCTGAGATGATACCTTGGAAGATCCCTTTCATTGATGGCTCAGGTAAACCATCAAGGGGAAAGCCTGCCGTCAAACTACTTGGAATCACTGAACTCAAGGGGGCCTTCGTTGATTCGCAATCTTTGGGAAGGCTCTTTGTAATAAGGGGGATGGTCGTAAACCGTTCGACTAAGCATAGGGGCTCCATCATGGTAAGAGCCACCATACTTGATGACAAGGGGAGAGCGGTTAGAAGCGCCCAGAGCTATGCGGGAAACACAATCGAAGACAGCGAGCTTGCAAAAGCGGATATGCCTGGCATCCTTTCGCTCATGGGAAATAAAACGGGCAAAGACAACGTCAATGTCAGCGTTGCCCCGGGGGCGGCGATACCTTTCATGGTAGTATTTGAAAGTCTGCCGGATAATCTCAGCGAGTTTGCAGTGGAACCGTCAAGTTCAGTTGAGACCGGCAACTAGCTGCGTCTTGCCGGGGCTTATTGGAGTTGATGACTGAAAATGCGGCCTGGGCCGTCCTGAGGGCGGACAGATCATCAACACCCATCACCTCCAGCTCGTCTGAGGCTTCAATGCAGCCAACGGATAGTCCGTCCGCGTTCAGGATTTCCACAAGGTCGGTTATGAAATACTCCTTAATCTCCCTTTGAACTCCTTGGTATGACTTAATGACAGTATGGGGCCTTGATTCAAGGGCAGGCAGATATCTGAAAATCAGCTCGCGGCGCGCAGCGTAGATGCCAGCGTTTGCAAGAGTAAGCGCATGTTGATCCTTTTTGCTCAGCCTTGACCAGTACTGGTACTCCAGTATCCTGTTTACGCGGCCGTCCGTTATTTCAAGAAGACCGTACTGCCTCTTTTCTTTCGGTGAGAAGGCAAGGATTACCAAGTCGTTTCTTTCCAGTGCCTCGGAAAGCGCAAGATATGAGGAGGCCTTTACGAGAGGCACATCCCCCATGGTTATTATGAGCTTATCAAAGCCTCCCTTTTCCAGAAACGCTCGTGCGGCGATCAATGCCCCGCCAGTACCGTTTGTTTCGGGCTGAAACATGTATTGAAGGTTCATATTCTTTGTGGCGTTTATAACGTCTTCGGCTCTGTGGTTAACCACCACAGCCCTGGGACCCGGCGGCAGATTGGAGAGGATGTGCGTGAGTATAGGATGATCGCCTTCGAAAGGGAAACTGCCAGCTCTCAATGGCAGCAAAGTCTTGTTGCCCTCGAATCCCTTCATCCTGCTTCCACGTCCTGCAGCAAATATAAGTGATCCGACAGTCACCTGGTCGTTTGAATCGCACTTGCCCCCGGAGGGGACTCCGGGGCCGGATAAACTATCTTTTAAGGCGCTTTTATATGAAGAATCCATTTTCTCGGCTCAACCTTTTTCGCGGGGGAAGCCTTACGCCCGCGCTGACTTAGTGTCCATCCGTAAATGAGATAGTTTCGTCGAGTTCAAGGCGGGCGATAATTTTAACCACAGGAATACATAGACGTATTTCGAGGATTAAAATTTGAGCCCAACGCCGAAATCGGTGAAAATAGCCATTTACGGATGGACACTACTTGGCAACCGGTGTTTCAACAAGCCTGCCGGTTGCATTTGAACCAGATATACATTATAAGAAA
>MNYJ01000003.1 GCA_001874005.1 Desulfobacteraceae bacterium CG2_30_51_40 | reverse complement strand
GCCGTGAGGCCAGGGTAGAGGCCCTTTTCATCCTGCCTGAAAACAGCCCCATGGAACATATCCTTGACGAAATGGATATTCCCTTCGAAGGAGAGCTTCTCATCAAAAGAACCATGTCCCAGGAAGGCAGAAATCGCGTTTTCATAAACGGAGCCATGGCAACCCTGCAGATGCTATCGGCGGTCGGAGGAAGGCTTATGAGCGTATCGGGTCAGCACGAATATCAGCTCCTCCTAAAACCGGAAAACCATCTTTTTCTGCTGGACGAATTCGCAGCTCTGTCAGGCGAAAGGCAAGAGGTAAGCGATTTATATAAGGCTTATCAAAGACTCTGCAAGGATGTTGAAACTCTTGGACAGGAGATATCCAGGTGTAAGGCTGAAAAAGAGCTTTCGCTTTTCCAGATGGAAGAGATCGAGACGGCCTCACCGTCGCCCGGCGAAGACCTGGAATTGAATGCAGAGAAGAAGAGGATTCAAAGCTCCGAAGAACTCAAGAAAACCGCTGAGGAGGCATTCAGAACTCTATATGAAGATCCTGAATCCATAACATCTTCCATTTCCCAGTGCCTTAAGAGGATAGAAAGGGGAGCAGCGATTGAAAAGGCCTTTGCTGAAATAGCCATCCTCCTTCAAGATGCGGCGGCCAGGATAGAAGATGCCGCCTTCACACTTAGAGGCCTGAAGGAAAGACTCCACTACGAGCCCGCAAGGCTTGACCAGATAATGGAGCGACTTGAAATACTGGCAAGACTGAAGAGAAAGTACGGACCAACCATAGAAGATATCCTGAAAAAAAAGGATGCGCTAAAGTCCCTTGAAAGGGAGGGGGAGGAAAAAGAATCCGTCTTGAAGGAACTCCTTGCCAGGCAAGAGGAAACCGAGAGAAGGCTTGTGGAAGCCTCCCGTCGGCTTTCAGATAAGAGAAAGAAAGCAGCTCTTGAGATGGAAAAGGCCGTTGAAATGGAGTTGGATCAGCTTCATCTGAAGGCAATGAGGTTTAAGGTTATCTTTCAGGATAGAGGCTCCGAGGATAGATCGAAGACCGGACTAATCGGGCCGGATGGGATGGACCACGTCGAGTTCCTGATGGCAGCCAATATCGGCGAAGACATAAAGCCCCTTTCAAGGATAGCTTCCGGAGGGGAACTATCTAGGATCATGCTGGCCTTGAAGACCATACTTGCAGGAACCGCATCTATTGAAACAGTGGTCTTCGACGAAGTTGATTCGGGGATAAGCGGGGCGGAGGCGGATGTGGTGGGGGAAAAACTCCTCACGCTTTCCCGATTTCATCAGGTCATTTGTATCACCCATCTGCCGCAGATAGCCAGCAAAGGCCTTTCGCATTATCTTGTGCGGAAGGAAATTGCCGATGAAAGGACGCGCACCACCGTATCATCTCTAAATCCTGATGAAAGGGTGCTTGAGATAGCAAGGCTTCTTGGAGGCCGAGAGATAACCCGGAGCGCGCTTGAGCATGCAAGAGGCCTCCTTGGCTACGGTCTGAAATAGACACTTTCCGCATAGGAAAGATCCATTTCCATCAGAGGAGAGGCCATCGAGCGGTCGGACATCACAGATACTATCCTAGCATAACCGAGCTTCCTTCCAAGCAGATACACAGGTTTTCCGTTTCCGGAGATTATCTCCTCTCCCCGTGAAAAGACATCCAGTATGTCCCCCGGCTTGAGTCCCACATCCTCGCCCCCGGTGATTTCAATTTGCCCTTCCTTAACGGCCAGTACTCGTCCTGACCAGGCAATAGCGGCAAGCCTCTTCACCGCTGTCTTTGCCTGCTTCGAAAATAGCTTGGGCATAATTTCGCTTGAAATCTGCTCCATGATCTCCTTGATATCCTGATCCGAATCCTCCTCCACCCTTACTGAAATCTCGTCTTCCATCAGCCCGCTCTCGGCAAGCGTGCGGGTGGAGGTATCGAAGATATCCAGGAGCACACCGGCCCGGTAAAACTTTTTAACCCTTCTAAAGGGCCAGATACCAGTCTTCCCGGTAGTTATCTCAAGCGCATTTATTCGGACTGAGACAACCGCCTGCATGCCCATATCGCTTGCCTTCCGAAGCACTGAAAGAGGTATGGCATCGGGCCCTTTATATCCGGCCGAACTCTCGCCGGGCTTGAAAGCGCTGGTTGGCTCAAAGACAATCAAGAGTGGAGAAGACCTCAAATGATTTATAAAGTCGCTGCTGAGCTTTTCCAATGTCTTCGTGGAAAAGCCGGCCTGATCCTTGAAAGGAAGCACCAAAACTCTCTTCTTAGGAAGGGCTTTACCGGGTGAAATAGCCTTTATTATGCTTCCCGGGCCGGCGCAGCCTCCAGCAATTATGCAACATGCCAGAAGAACAGCAAGAAAAATAAGATTAAGTCTTCTCAATGTCTCTTACCTCATCTCGAAATAATAAAGGAGTCAAACTCCCCTTTCCATTTTTCTTCCGATATCTTTACCCTGTCAACACGAGCGGCAGGAGGGCCTTGATGCGACCATTCAATAAGCTTATCAGCAGCATGTGCCGGTCCCTCGGCAAGCACCTCAACCGAGCCGTCCGGACGGTTTCTTACCCACCCCTTGAGGCCCAGTGCCTGCGCCTGCCTGCGGGTAGATTCCCTGAACCAGACCCCCTGAACCCTGCCCTCGATCCTAAGCCTTATTCGGGTGTTTTCCATAAGCTATATCTCCAGAAGCCTAAGAAAACCGTCTTCGCTTAGAATGGAGACGCCCAGCTTCTTAGCTTTATCCAGTTTGGAGCCAGGCGATTGCCCCGCGACCAGAAAATCCGTTGACTTGCTTACGGTGGAAGAAACCCGGCCTCCTCTTCTGACAATTAGTTCCTGGGCCTCTGATCGCTTCATTGATTCAAGGGTGCCTGTGATTACAAAGCTCTTACCGGATACGGGAGATTCCCTGACGAAAGTCTCCTCGAAACTAACCCCTGCGCCTAGAAGCCTGTCCACCATATCCCTGGTAGTAGAATCATCAAAAAAAGAAATAATGCTTCCTGATATCTCAGGCCCAAGACCCGGAATGGCAGTCAAGTCCTCCTCTGTGGCCTTTGTGAGCAAACCTATGTCTCCGAAGGAATCGGCCAGCAACTGAGCCACACTCTCGCCTACATGCCTTATACCGAGAGCATATATAAATCTTGAAAGGGTTGTGTACTTGCTTTTCTCTATTGCTGCGATCAGATTCCCCGCCGCCTTATCCTCTATCTTATCCAGTTTCATGATGTCTTCAAAAGTAAGGGCGTAGATATCCGCAGGATCCTTAACCATGCCCCTTTCGTAAAGCTGAGTTATGATTTTGTCTCCAATACCGTCAATATTCATTGCCCTCCGTGAAACAAAATGCTTCAGGGCCTCCCTGACACGGCCCGGACATCCCGCATTCGGGCATTCAACGATCTTCTCATTAGGACGCCTGACTACAGCGGTTCCACAGAGCGGACATTCCGAAGGCATGGAAAAAGGCTTTTCCGTGCCGTTTCTTACAGAATGTATTGCAGTTACTACCTCGGGTATGACATCGCCCGCCCGCTGTACCACGACCCTGTCGCCTTCCCTGATGTCTTTCCTGGCAATCTCCTGCTCATTATGAAGGGTAGCTCTCCTTACGACCACGCCCCCGATTGAAACAGGCTCAAGATGGGCAACAGGAGTCAGGGCTCCGGTCCTTCCTACCTGCACCTCTATCTTTGTTATCCTGGTAGTCTCCTGATTGGGCTTGAATTTATAGGCAAGCGCCCACCTTGGGGTTCTTGCCTTCTCTCCAAGCAAATCCTGCAGATCCAAACGGTTTACCTTGATCACTGCTCCGTCTATCTCGTAAGGGAGACCTTCCCGGTCCCTTTCAATTTCCCCCAGGCAGAGAATTATCTCCTCCGGGTTCCTGCAGACCTTGATCAATGCTCTGTTGATACGCAATCCCCAACCCTGCAGCCTCATCATAAGCTCATACTGCGTAAAACATTCCGCCCCATCAGGAGAGCCTACTCCGTAGCAGAACATCGAAAGGGACCTTCTAGCGGTGACCTTCGGGTCCAACTGCCGCACCGACCCGGCTGCGGCGTTCCGCGGGTTGGCAAAAACGGACTCGCCATTTACGGTCCTGGATTTGTTGAGGATATCAAAGGCCTCCTTTTCCATATATATTTCCCCCCTCACCTCGAGGAGATCAGGTATTGCAGTGCTTCCCGGCCTCTTCTCTAGCCTCAAAGGGACGGCAAGAATTGTCTTTGCGTTTGCGGTAATATTCTCCCCCACGTAACCGTCGCCCCTCGTTGCCGCAGATACGAGCAATCCCCCTCTATAGACTAGTTCAACTGCAAGACCGTCTATCTTAGGCTCTACCGTATATTCGAGGGACTCCGATTGCCCGATAGCCGAGGCTTTTACCAGAAGTTTTTTGACCCGCTGGTCAAATTCCTTTACCTCTTCGTAAGAAAAACAGTTTTCAAGGCTTAACATCGGCCTTCTGTGTTTTACCTCTGAAAAGGCACTCTGGCTCGGTGCGCCTACCCGCTGTGTCGGAGAATCAGGCGCTGCCAAATCAGGATGCTCCTTTTCAAGTAACACAAGCCTCTTAAAAAGCCTGTCATACTCGGCATCTGATATCTCCGGAGAGTCAAGGACATAATAACGATAATTATGGTGCTCTATCGCCTCCCTAAGCTCTTTTATCTCTTTGTTGATATCTTCCATAGCGACAACCCTGATTTACTGCACGAATGGAGAAAACCCTTCTCCGGAGGCCGATCCAATCATTATGAGACAAGCTTGCCTAGTGGCGTTCTTCAGCTCACGGCTTCCAAAACCGTGTTTCCATTTAAGAGAGGAAAGTTCGTCTGACACCGTTAAAAGCCCTGCAAGCGAAACCCCTCTATAGGCCGCTACCGTTAAAAGGGCCGACATCTCCATCTCCACCGCCAATATACCTTTCCTCTGATAGTAGGCCACCTTGGATGCGGTCTCTCTGTAGAGTGCGTCCGTTGTCCAGACCAATCCCCTGTGTATCTCTATCCCGCGAGCAGCCGCCCCAGCGCAGATCATGCCGCCCATCTCCATGTCGGGGCCGGGAATTGTCCCGTCTGATGAATAATGGGCGGAAGTTCCCTCTTCCGAGACCGCCCCATCCGGAACGAGCAATGCCCCTATCCTTATCTCATGCTGCAAAGAACCGCACCAGCCAAGGATCCAAACACGGCTTGCTCCCCGCGCAATAATCTGCTCCATGCCGATAACCGCCTGGGGTGCACCCAGAAAAGGGCCTGCGATATCAAAGGAGCGACCGGCATCCCCCTGCCCCGAGCGATAAATGCTGTAAAGCCCTCCAATTCCGCCCGCAACCTTTTGAGCGCATGCCATATCTACCAGCATGGACAGGTCCCACCGGGTCATTGCCATAATAACATCGGAGGCCGACGAAGGAGCATTGCGCCCGGCCGCAGGAAATATGATAGCCCTTTCAGCATCTTCCATACTCATCACCTGTCTGCCTTTACCGCACCTGCAGGCAGATCGGTAAATGGCCCTGTCCTTTAAAAGCCGCCAAGGGTGATATTAGAGATTAGCCGATGCCTTGGCAACTGCAAAAACACCTTTACTTGAGAACGGAGCAAATGATCTAATAGAATATAAATGTACCAAAATCGAGCGCAGCGTTATGGTATTCCCGTAAAATGCTATTGACAGATTTGTATTTGTGCTAATATACTGTTCGTTTACAACTAGGTAGTGCCCATCCGGAAATGGCTATTTTCACCGATTTCGGCGTTGGACTCAAATTTTAATCCTCGAAATACGTCAATGTATTCCTGTGGTTAAAATTATCGCCCGCCTTGAACTCGACGAAACTATCTCATTTCCGGATGGACACTGGGTAAAGAAGGCTATGTTCGAGAGTCTGACAGATAAGCTTAACCGTGTTTTCAAGAAATTAACAGGCAG
>MNYJ01000067.1 GCA_001874005.1 Desulfobacteraceae bacterium CG2_30_51_40 | reverse complement strand
GAAGAGGAGTGGGCCCAGAAATTTGGATTGCGGCCTGTAGCCGCCGCCTCCGGAGACAGTATATACTTCGGCCTTGTCTTTCTTGCCGCAGATCGGGAGGATAAGATCGAGTTCCTGGATGTATCCCGTGAAGAACTGCTTGAATATGATGTCACAAGGATAATCTATAATCTTCAGAAGCGCGCCAAAAAGAAGATAGGCGTCATAACCGGCCTTCCCCTATTCGGCGATCCGTCGCAGGCGGCTATGGGACGAGGAGCGGGACAGCAGTGGCTGGTGGTGACAGAGCTTGGAAAAAGCTATGAACTGAGCCAGATTCCGCCAGATTCCGCCGTTATTAAACCTGGATACGATCTGCTTGTGGTAGTAAATCCAAAGGATTTGAAGCCCTCGCTCGAATATGCCATAGATCAGTTCGCCCTTTCCGGAGGCAATATTCTCCTTTTTATTGATCCCTTGTGCGTCTCGGACCCGAATACCCAGCAGAGATTCCAGGCGGCCTCCAGCCCTTCTTTCACCAGGCTTCTTGGCGCCTGGGGCCTTGATATGGATCAGGGAAAGGTTATTGCCGACCTTGAAAACCCTACAAGGGTCCGCACTGGGAACAACACGATTGAGGCCAGCCCGGTATGGATTTCCCTTAAAGGTGGATTTTTCAACCGGCAGGAGGTTGTCACTGCGAGGCTTGAGAGCATGCTTTTTCCCGTAGCCGGAGCAATCAACAAAAAAGATGGGGCGCAGATTGATTTTGAACCCCTTGCCCGCTCAGGCTCCAATGCCTCTCTCATAGAGACCTTCAAGGCATCCATGGGTTCCTCCGCCATAAGGAGGGACTTTGAGTCTGCCGGAAAACCATTTACCTTGGCAGCCCGCGTTACAGGAACTTTTGAAACCGCCTTCCCCGATGGCCCTCCTGAAGTCAAGGAAGGAGATAAATCCGTAAAGAAAGCAAATGCCGAAAGCCATATTTCCAAAGGAAAGAAAAACTCCACCATCATTGTTGTTTCGGATGCGGACATGCTTGCTGATGACTTCTATGTTCAGAAGAGCCGGGTGCTGGGTTTTACCATGTCAAACGTATTCAACGATAATCTGAACTTCGTGGCCAATGCCGTGGAGTATCTTACAGGCAGCGATGATCTCATAAGTTTGAGATCCAGGGGCACCTTTGAGCGACCCTTTACGGCCGTTCTGGAGCTTGAGAGAAAGGCTCAGGAAAAATGGCTTTCAAAGGAAAAAGAACTCACCGCCAGGGCGGAGAGCGCCAACCGGAGGCTGCGGGAGCTGGAGCAGCAAAAAGATTCGACCCAGCGCATGATCCTGAGTCCCGAGCAGGAGGATGAGATAGCGGGATTCAGGGAGGAGAGAGCAAGGATAAACCGTGAACTCAAAGAGGTAAGAAAAAATCTGAGGGCCGATATTGACGCATTGGGGACAAGGCTGAAGGCAATCAATATATTCCTTATGCCGGTCATCGTCTCCATCGGAGGCCTGTTTTTTGGAATTTACAGACAGAGGAAGATGAGAAGGAAATGAGGTCGCGCACTTTTTTTATACTGGTCGGGATTCTGGTCCTGATGGCTGTGGCCGGCTGGGGCCTTTTGAACAGAGGCGAAAGAGAAAGACCCTCTACGCAGATGGGCGGATACCTGATGAAGAATCTACAGGTTAACGAGATAGCTTCGATAGTGGTATACGGTCCAAAAGGAAAGCTGACTTTAAAAAAGGCTGAGGGAGCCTGGGTGGTCGCTGAACGCTGGGGTTATCCGGCAGATTTCTCAAGGATAGCCGACTTGCTCAGAAAACTTAAGGAGGTTAAGGTGGGGAGGAAGTTCCAGTCCTCGGAGGATGTGATCGCAAGGCTTTCTCTTGCTGATCCACAGGACCAGAAGGCATCCGAAAAGGAGAGAGGCATCCGGCTGGAACTGTTTGATTCCAAAGGAGAAAAGAGGGCTGATCTCATCCTGGGAAAGGAAAGGGATGCCGATCCTGCAACGGGACAGACCGGAGGCCGTTACGTCCTCCGGAAGGGTGTTTCTTCAGATGTTTATCTGGTTGACTGGAGCATATCTGGCCCGTCGGAAGAGCCCTCTTCCTGGCTCAATAGAGAACTTCTATCAGTGGCTGCGGATGATATCGAGTCAATAGTATGCCTTGCCGAGGAAGGGAAAACGGTGCGGTATGCCTTTGCAAGGCCTGAGAAGGGAAAAGCCTTTGAACTCAAAAGCCCCAAGTCGTCCGGCAAGATAAACACATCTGAACTGGATAGGCTCTCAGATACACTTTCAAACTTCAGGTTGTCCGACGTTGCCTCAAGATATGAGGCGGGAAGGCCCCTGGAGGGATTCGATGAATCCGTAAGGATTGAATATCATCTCTATGATGGTAACATATATCGCATATATCCCGGTGGGCAATGCAAGGACGCGATGTGCAGGTTCAGGCTGGAGGTTGGCTTTAGAGGCATGGAAGCTCTTTCAGAAAAAGAAGATGAAAAGGCAAAGAGCCCTGAGGAAAGAGCAAAGGATGCCGGGAAGTTAAATGAGCGACTGAGTGCCTGGGTCTATGTGGTTCCTGGCTGGCAGCACGCGGTTTTCTCCACTGAGCTTTCGGCCTTTCTGGAGAAGGAAGAAGGTGCCCCGGGCAAGGCCTCAAAAAAGCCTTAGAAGCGCTTCAGCTCGAACAGTTTCTTATTTTGCGTGGCCACTATGTGATAGAACTTGTCCTGCGGAATGTAGGTATAGGGTACGTCCTCGGTCCTTCTATACAGAAAATGGGCAAGAATCATCCTGTTTACGGCCCTGTGGCCTATGATCATGATGTTCTGTGAGACCCCGCTCAGGTAGATGGCCTTCTTTATCCCCCTGTCTATCCTGTCCTTCATGGTCGCGTAACCTTCTCCTCCGGGATAGACATAATGAAATTTATCCTTCTGCCTTTCACTGTGAACATGTGGCATCGTGAGACGAATCTCTCCATAGGTCATGCACTCGCAGATCCCGCTGTTTATTTCATCAAATTCTCCCAGTGAGATAATGGCGCAGTTGTCCTGCAGATCTTTTATGGGCTCTGCCGTTTGAATCGTCCTGAGTTTCTTGCTTGTAAATATGACGGGAATGGTTTTTCCGGCAAAATACCCGGCGAGGGATCGGGCCTGTTCCAGACCTTTAGAAGTAAGGGGAGAGTCCCCTCCTATCCGGTTCTCCAGGTTGAAGTAGGTCTCACCATGCCTTACCAGGAAGAGATTCTTCACCACATCCGTCACAAGAAAGTCCCTCAGGCGATCATAAAACGGAATATCCTCGTCTATATGTTCACCTATTATCCTTCTGTTGAGGGAATCAAGCTTTATGAAGTTTTTTTCCGTTTCCAGCGGACGATAGATGGCCTTATAGAAATCTATCCTCTTGTTGAAACTCCTCACGGCCTCATCCCTGTCGAGATGGCTGAACTCAGGCATGCATATCTTTCTTGCTATGTTGGCCTCAAGAATCTCATGGTCTTCATTGATACATTCCAAGAACATAATGGGATGATCCGAGAGTAAGGCCTTAATTTTTTCCCTTCTCTTAGGGGTTACGTTAGTGGCATCAAGTATGGCCACTCGCCCCTTTCCTGTCAGGAAAGCCTTGGCGCGTTCGATGTTGATCAGGGCAATCTTTTCCCTTAAGGCAACCCCCTCCCTGTTTTCAGGAGCATAGAATGAGGCCTCCGAGGTTTCTATCCCGGTCAGTTTTCTTCTCAGTTTACCGTTGTTGAAGACCCTTGCGGGAATTGAATCGCGCGTGAGACTATCCCTCATGCGGCTGGCGATAGTGGATTTTCCCCTGGCCGGCAGTCCAACCATTACTATGTAGAGTTTTTTCGTATGCATTGCGGGATAATACATATTCGGGCAAAAATCGCAAGGAAAATGCCGATCTACTGATGTTTTGAAAGATGTATTTTATTAGGCCCTCCTGAAAGAGATTGCAGGGAGGCCCTCTAGCGTCTCTCGATAATTCAGGTTAAGCCAAAATTTCTTGAAATTGCCGCAGAATGGTTTATAGTTCTGAGGGTACTGAATTTAACCTTGCTGCCATCAGTTTTCTTTAGGGAGGTCTATATCATGGCATTACAGACAGTTGCAAAACCAAGATCAGAGGTGTTGGTCAATGATTTTGTTCGAAGTGTCTATAACTGGATGGGGATAGGACTTGCCCTCACCGGATTCATAGCTTTCTATATCTCGCAGAGTGAGGCCGCTATTCGAATCGTGTTCGGCAATCCCATACTTTTTTTCATACTTATTCTTGGTCAACTGGGCCTCGTTTTTACGCTCAGCAGCAGAGTAAACCGAATGAGTTCCGGAGTAGCAACCGCCCTGTTTGTGATATATGCAGGGCTAAACGGAGTGACTCTGTCATTTATATTCCTGGCATACACAGGCACTTCTATAGCCGGTACGTTTTTTATCTGTGCGGCAACATTTGTTGCCTGCAGTATCTACGGCTGGACCACGAAGAAGGATCTTACCTCTTTCGGCGGGTTTCTCATGATGGGGCTTATAGGAATAATTATAGCCTCTGTTGTAAATATCTTCATTCAAAGCAGTGCCATGGGAGTTATAATCAGCTACATCGGGGTGTTTGTTTTCGTGGGCCTTACCGCATTCGATACCCAGAAACTGAAGAACATGGCCCTTACGCAACCGGCCGGACTGG
Source organism: Desulfobacteraceae bacterium CG2_30_51_40 (assembly GCA_001874005.1). Taxonomy (GTDB): domain Bacteria; phylum Desulfobacterota; class DSM-4660; order Desulfatiglandales; family Desulfatiglandaceae; genus CG2-30-51-40. Next base: position 1,210 of record MNYJ01000067.1, on the reverse strand, counting down.
ATGCCGCCGTTGTGAGGAAGGGAGCTATCCTGGGCGCTCTTTCGCTTTATCTAGATTTCATAAATCTCTTTCTCATGCTCCTTAGAATCTTCGGGCAGAGCAGAGAATAACCCCTGAAGGGGCCGGAAGTCAGGCTGTCCCCTGACAGGTTTTAGATGCCTGGAAGGGGAGTTTTTATTAGAGGAGCTGTCTGTCTTGGCTCAACCTTCCTACCTGGACCTTCACAGAAATGGAATCCTGAGGCAGAGGCTGGATAAGGCTCTTGCCCTTATGGAGTCCTGCCGCCTTTGTCCCCGCAGGTGCGGGGTGAACAGGCTCGTAGATGAAAAAGGCCTCTGCCGGACCGGAAGAAAGGCAAGGATTGCAAGCTATAACGCCCACTTCGGCGAGGAGACGCCCCTTGTTGGAAGATACGGCTCAGGGACCATATTTATCAGTTCCTGCAATCTACTGTGCGGCTTTTGTCAGAACTTCGAGATAAGCCATTTTAACGAAGGAGTGGAGATCGAGCCCTCACAGATGGCAGCCATTATGCTGGAACTTCAGGACAGGGGCTGCCACAACATAAACTTCGTAACTCCCACCCATGTGGTGCCCCAGATTATCGAGGCCCTGCTTGAGGCCGTGCCCCTCGGGCTTAACGTGCCTCTGGTCTATAACTGCGGAGGCTATGAAAGCCTTGAGACCCTCAAAATCCTTGATGGTATCTTTGATATCTATATGCCTGATTTCAAGTTCTGGGAGGATCGCTGGGCGGAGAAGTACTGCAAGACGGGCGATTACAGGGAAACGGCCGCTCTGGCCATAAAGGAGATGCACAGACAGGTAGGAGAGCTTGTCTTGGATGCTGAGGGGATTGCCGTTAAAGGCCTTATCGTAAGGCACCTGGTTATGCCCGGAGCGATGGCCGGAACGGCTGAGATAATGGCTTTCATCGCCTCTGAGATATCTCCGGAATCCTACGTTAATATCATGGACCAGTATCGCCCCTGCGGCGAGGCCTTAGGGGATGATATGATAGGTCGAAGGCTTACCGCTTCCGAATACATGGAGGCGGTTGATGCCGCGAAAAAGGCGGGGCTTAAGAGATTGGATAAACGTGACAGACCCAGGATCATCTTCAGTCTCTGATCATGGATGAGAGGATATTCATAATAGGGGATGTGCATGGATGCCTTGATATGCTCAAGAGGCTCATGGACAAGATCGG
>MNYJ01000140.1 GCA_001874005.1 Desulfobacteraceae bacterium CG2_30_51_40 | reverse complement strand
TTTACAACACAGGTTCCCGTCTTATCGCAACCGCCGCACTCAAGGCAGCCTGATGCCTTAAGGTCTCTGGCGTAAACCGCATTTGTCGCCGCGCCGCGGGATCTTGCCCCCTCGAGCACCTTGTCAAGGAGCTTATCAGTATTGCCTCCCTTTCGAGGACTTCCATAGATTCCAAGCACTATCATTTGAGATTTCCTTTCTCAGCTTTTACAGGCTCAAAATCCTGCCTGTGTCTCTCAATAAAGGACTTAATCGCGGCCGGGTATCCGGGCGCAAGGCTTGATCCGCTGTGATCCGCCCCTCTTCCTACAAAGAACTCCGCCCTGCCTGCCGGAAAGCTGTCCCTTAAGAGCCTTGCATCTTCCAGCGGAAAGTGCTGATCGCCCTCCCCGTGAATAATGAGAACCGGCATATCAATGGCTGCCGCAAGCCTGGCCGGGCTTATGCTGTCCATTTTGAATCTGTAGAAAATATCCATCCACAACACGACCATCGGGGCAAAAAGGCGGCCAATCAACCCTCCCTGGCCGCCGTAGAGCTGCCTAAGAGCCCGTTTTGTCCGCGGATAGCAGCCCTCGATAAAAAGCAATTGCACCATCTTCGGATTTCGCGATGCGGCAATTACGGCGGCGGCCGCCCCTATGGAATGCCCATAGAGGATCACGGGCCTTCCCAACCACTTGATGACGGATTCGATATCTTCGCAAAACCTCAGGGCGTTCATGAAGCGGTGGGGACTTGAGCCCCCATGATCCCTTGCGCTGTGCATCACCGTCGTAAAACCAAGTTCGCCGAAGACCTTTGCCCTTCTTACCATCCGGTCCCTGTTGCGGCTCCAGCCATGGGCAAGTAAGACGATTCCGCGAGACCCACCCGGCGGCTCAACCCGCCAAACTTCAATGGAGCCGCCATCAGCAGCAGGGATACGTGTATCAATCACCTCACCCCAATCCGGATAATCCTTCACCGGTTTTCTGGGAATTCTGTGGACCACATAGGCAAGGCCGAGAGAAAGTGCCAGATAGCCGGCTCCAAGTGCCGTCAGCAAGGTGATAACCATAACGGCGGCGCTACCGCAAGCCCTTACGAATATCCAGTATCTCCCTTGCCTCAGCCGGGGAAGCAGCCTCCCTGCCCACCTCCCTTACGATGCGGGCCAGGGCTTCAACCAGAGGGCCGTTTCCAGAGGCCTTTTTTCCGTCAGGAAGATAGAATGTGTCCTCCAGCCCGGTCCTTACGTTTCCCCCAAGCTCGACGCATCTTCTGTGAAGGTCCCAGACCTCTGTCCTGCCTATGGCAATCACCTGGTAATGGGTCCCGGGGACCATCTCCTCAATCAGAAGCGGCAACCACTCAGGCCTGGCAGGCATTCCACTGGCCACCCCCATGACAAGGGATATGTGCGGAGGCCCCTCAAACATGCCGTTTTCCTTGTAGAGGGCAACGCTTCTTACTATCCCCGTGTCAAAGCACTCAAATTCCGGGATCACGCCGTTGGCATTCATCGCATCAAGAAAGTCCTTTACCTTTTCAACCGGATTATCAAAGAGAAGCGGCGGCCAGGCCCAGGCACCACCCTTTCTTGCCTTAAGGTAATTTAGGCTTCCGGCATTGCAGGCAGCCATCTCGGGCTTGAACCTCTCCAGACACGCAAGCGGTCCTGAGATATCCGGGCCCACGACCCCAGTGCTCATGTTTATTATGATCTCAGGAACCTTTGCCTTTATTGCCTCAAGCACCGCCCCTACAGTATCAATATCCCATGTGGGAAGATGCCCCATGCCGGGGTTCTGATTCCTGAAGTGGCAATGGACCACCGTTGCACCCGCGTCAAAGGCGTCTCTTGCCTGATCCGCCATCTGTTCGGGCGTGACAGGCACACTGTGTGTCGCAGGATCTGTCAACACGCCTGTGAGCGCGCATGTTATTACGACCTTGTCAACCATCTTCCCCTCCTGTATTGACCAAATCCACTATTTAGTGTCCATCCGGAAATGGCTATTTTCACCGATTTCGGCGTTGGGCTCAAATTTTAGTCCTCGAAATACGTCAATGTATTCCTGTGGTTAAAATTATCGCCCGCCTTGAACTCGACGAAACTATCTCATTTCCGGATGGACACTATTTACGCAACAAATGTTCATAGCCGAAATACCACCCCCTGAGTGAAAAGATATGGTCCGTCATTTCTGGCTAGACCCGGAATCCGTGTCTATAGCGCAGAGATTAATCCCGGATATGCCTTCGGCATTCCGGAATGACCGAGGGTATATTTGCACAGCAATATAAAGTAACGGCGGTATTCTTTCAAGTGTGACGAAACTCCGCTCACCCAAAAAGGGGATTGTCAATTCTTTTAATGGTTAGTATTGTACAAGGAATTTTGATATTTTGCAGAACTCCATCCGGCCCACTACGCTCCAGAAGACGTGGAAGAGACCTTTTGCGGGGGATATGGACAAGACATCAACAAGAAGCGCCAGAATCAAAGCCATAACCGCATCCCTTCTGGCAGGCGCGGCGATTATGGCTGCGAAGTTTTTCGCTTACAATATCACCGGGTCATCCGCCGTACTTTCAGACGCCCTTGAGTCCATAATCAATGTTGTCGCAAGCGCCTTCGCGCTATTAAGCATAATTATAAGCGCAAGGCCTCCCGACAGGACCCACCCTTACGGGCACGGAAAAATTGAGTATTTTTCCGCCGGATTCGAGGGGGCGCTTATCATGCTTGCCGCAATTGGAATATTCAAGGTGGGCATATCTCATCTCCTCAATCCCGTTGAACTGCCGGCTATTGACCTGGGCCTGCTGGTACTTGCCGCGGCGGGTATGGCGAACCTAATCCTTGGGGCCTCGCTCTTAAAGGCCGGGAGAAAAACCAATTCCCTGGCAATCATCGCTGACGGAAGGCATGTGCTGACAGACGTATATTCCACGGCAGGAGTCATAGTGGGGCTGGTCGTAGTTCGCTTAACCGGCATGCTTTGGCTTGACGGAGCTGTTGCATGCCTTATGGGAACTTACATATCCATAGCAGGCGCAAGTCTAGTGAAGAAATCCTTTTCTGCCCTTATGGACGCCTCAGACGAAAGGCTTCTTGAGCGCATATCGGAAATCCTTAAAGAGCATAGAAAAGACCTCTGGATAGGCATCCATCAACTCCGGGCCTGGCGGGCGGGCGAGATTATCCACATAGACCTGCATCTGATTCTTCCCAGGAATATGACCCTTGATGCGGCACATGCGGAAGCCAAGGAGCTTGAGGCATTGCTGGTTGAACGATTCGAAGGACGGGCAAGCGTCCTTATCCATACGGACCCGTGCGTTGATCCTGACTGCCCGGTATGCAGGCAGTATTCCTGCGCCATCAGGGCAAAGGAATTCAGGGCTGAGACATTATGGCACAAGGAAACACTTGTGCTTAAAGGCGGCACAGGGGAAAGCCGTCAACCTCCCTGAAAACAATGAAAGTTTAAGTGCCAATTCTTTGGCCACCGCCGAGCTTCGAAATAGTCGCCCCTCTTTACCTTAGGGGGAATAGGAAACAGAGTGACGGGTTTTATTTTCACTTCTAATAGGAGGAGGCGCCCCATGAGAATTTACAGTTTCGGTCTTTTGACCTTTTTCATTATCATTTCGTGGATCTCAGGGACTAATTCCCATTCGGCACAGATGAAGGCATCCGGGGACCTTGAAGTAAAAGGGGATTTCATCCTTAAAGGATCGCTACAGCCTATAATGTTTCCCGATGGGACGACCCAGACCACCGCCATGCCCCCTTACTTCACCACCGTCATAGTCAGCCCCGGCGCAACCGCAACCGAGAGCGGAGCAAATCTCCTCGCAGCCCTTACAAGGATCACGGATGCATCCGCAGCCAAACGCTATCTGATCAAGTTGGAAACCGGCATTTATGATGTGGGCACCGGATCAGTCACCATGAAGGAATACGTTGACATGGAAGGCTCGGGCGAAAATGTCACCAGAATAGAGGGAGCCCCGGATGCCGTTTACAATAACGGCGTTGTAAATGGCGCATCCAACTCGTGCTTGAGGCTTCTTACCGTAGAACACCTTGGAGGAATTGACCATACTGTGGCCATATACAACGCCTCCTCGGCGTTAACAATAGATCGGGTAAGAATTATTGCATCAGCCTTGCTGTTCGCCTGCGGGATTGAAAACCGTTCCTCCGAACTCATCCTGCTTGACTCCTCATTGAGTGTGTCAGCCGGTAGTACCCCAACGGGAATCATAGTGGATTATTCCGACATAAAGGCAAGGCATTTTATAATTTCAACCACAGGCTCTAAGGGCTCTGTAGGCATGCGAATAGATAATTCCAATTTCAAATTAGAGCAAGGGAGTGTAACAACATCAGGAGCTGAGGATTCTTTTTCATTCTCGATATTCAACTCAACCGGGATGATGGAGAGTGTGAACATTTATTCATTAGGCGCAGGGCGTGAAAACGATGGCATATTAGCCTCCAGCTCGGAAATATCACTCTCCCGGGTGCAGGCGGAAGCGTCAGGGGCTGAGACAAACAACGGCATATACGCTGACGATTCACCACTGACCATTCAAAACTCTCTGATCAAGGCATCGGGAGGGGCATACGCAAGAGGGATATGGGACGAATCATCCTCCCTGGTTATTACCTCAACCATTGTCGAGGGCTCAGGAGGCTCTGGAATCAATGTGGGCATATTAATAGCTGGTGACCCCAGCAATGTCACAGCCCTCTATTCGACCTTCATGGGAGCAGACAAGAGCATAGGCTGGGGCACCGGCTGGACCTTTGACCTTGCCGGATGCAAGCTCGACGGCCCGCTCGCCACGGGTATCGGGACATTGCGATGCGCAGGATGCTACAACGGCTCCTATGCCCCCTTGGACACTAACTGCCAGACAGGCCCTTAGTCCGGACACACCCTTAAACAGCGTATCCTTTGCACGGAGGTCAAAGATGAAAAAGCTTATGAAATTGATCGGCTTCATTTCGCTTTTTGCGGCATCATTTGCAGCGAGCTTTTCAAACCCGGGTAACGGCACCCCTCCATTGGCGCTTGCAGCAGAAGTAGAGTGGTCAGGAGATCTTGAAATCACAGGAGACCTGAAACTTACAGGCGCAGGAAAAGGATTGGTATTCCCCGATGCATCAAGGCAAACGACCGCTCCACCCAATTATGCAAGGATTATAATCGTAAGCCCGGTCGGTACAGCCGTCCAGAACGGAGCGAGTCTTCTGGCAAAAAGAGCGGCCATAATAGATGCTTCCACGACAAAGCCCTACCTCATCAAGATCGAGCCTGGAATTTACGATGTTGGGACGACCTCATTCGTAATGGGTCAGTATATTGACATAGAGGGATCTGGAATTGAATCAACGACGATAGCAGGGACTGTCGAAAATTCCGTTGGAGTGATTGTGGGAGCATCCAATTCGGAGATACGGATGCTAAATGTGGAAAATACGGGAAGCAGCAACTGGTCCACGGCGATTTCCTGCAGCGGCACCTCTCCGCAGATCACGTCTGTTCGTGCTTTCGCCACGGGCGCCACGACCAATAGCGCCATTTACAACAGCAACGGCGCGTCCCCTGTCCTGACCGGTGTAGAAGCAACTGCGAGCGGGGGCACCAACAGCTATGGAATATACAGCGATTTATCCACCCCGACCATGCTCCGTGTACAGTCAATGGCCCAGAACGCTACCGATATGAACTGCGGTATTCGCAATGAGCGATCAAGCTCTATCTTGACGCTGTCGGATGCAAAAGGCCAGGGGGGAACGACGGCCATCGGTATTTGGGACAACAACAACTCTTCATCGAAAATAGTCCAGGTCACGGCCGCGGCGGCAGGAGGAAGTACGAGCATTGGAATAAAAAGCAGCAGCTCTTCCCCATCCATCAGCCATACAATCGCCACAGGGTCAGGCGGATCCTATAGCTACGGCATCTTGATGGGGGATGGGACACCGGTGTTGAGAAATGTCATAGCGCG
>MNYJ01000060.1 GCA_001874005.1 Desulfobacteraceae bacterium CG2_30_51_40 | reverse complement strand
GGATAGCCCCCAGAAGTGCCAGATCCTGGTGCTTTTCTATCTGTTGAATGAGGAGGTATCCCATATAGGGTTCGTATGCCATAACCCCCCATCCGCTTGCCTCAACAGCAGCCGTGGCGGCCACGAATTGGGCATTGAACTTGTCAAGTCCCCCAAAACTTTTTTGCATTGCGGTCTTAAGCTCTCCCGCCGGTTCCCCACCCGCAGCACCCATGTTCGCCCAGTAAAGGGAGTGTAGCACGTGGCCCGAGCCATGGAAGGCAAGCTCCTTTGACCAGTGCTTGATGAGACCGTAATCCCCGGAGTTCCTTGCCTCGCTTAGTTTTTTGAGCGCGTTGTTAAAACCCGCCACATAGCCTGCGTGGTGTTTGTCGTGGTGGATTGTGACGGTCTGCCTGTCAATTACCGGCTCAAGGGCATCGTAGGCATAAGGTAGCGGTGGAAGCCTGCACTCTCCTGAGGGACTTGTCTTTGGGATTACCGGCGGGTGGCCTGCAAGGGCCTCTGCACCTCCTATGCCGGCTACTCCGAGAGTCAGTGCGGCAAGACCTACGCCCTTAAGCATATCTCTTCTGGTTACATTGCTATCCATAATTTCTCCTCCTTTTCAACTGGATTTTATTGGTTTCACTGCAACTAACACCCATGCCCTGGCAGGGCACAACGAAGGATGAAAATCACCCCCACTTATCCCTCCCCCGTCGAGGGGGAGGGGTAGTAAAAGGAAGGGGCATTTTATATAAATACTCTATAGAAGGTTGCATCTAAGCCCTTCATGCCCTTTCGGAGATAATGAAGCATGAAAAACACCCCCTCCCGTCCCGTTGAGGGGGAAAGATAAAGGGCAGGGACGTTTTTCCTGAGCCTGTTAAAACCAACCGGTTCAAGACGCGGTCAAGCCATGGTCTCGATCAAAAATAACAAATCTTTTCATCAACAATAAGCATTAGTTCTTGACCTGCACAGGTCTCCTTCATAATCTAACAAAATCAACCCGCAGGAGGAAGCTCCATGATTTCCAGAATGCGCCAGTTTTTCACTGAGGATGTGTGGAGGATCCGGTCAGGTGATCTTCCAAGGCACAGGTCTTTTTTTGTAAGGCTTTTGAGGATAGGAATCCTCTCCATCCGAGGCCTGTCGGAGGATAGATGCCACCTGCGGGCCTCGGCCCTGACCTTCTATTCCCTTCTTTCAGTGGTGCCGGTGGCCGCTACCCTGTTCGGAATAGCCAAGGGATTCGGCCTGGAAGAGGCATTGCAAAGACAACTGATGGAAAATCTAATGGCCCATGAAGAGGCCTTGACAAGGATCATAGACTTCGCTCATGCCCTGCTTGAAAACACCAAAGGCGGGCTGGTAGCAGGTGTCGGGGTGGCGATCCTGTTCTATTCCATCATAAAGGTATTCGGCCATATAGAAAGTTCCTTCAACGATATATGGGGGGTGCCGAAGGGAAGGCCGATCTTTAGAAAGATAACCGATTACCTTTCACTTATGCTCATCTGCCCGGTCATATTGATAGCATCCAGTACCATCACTGTGGTGGCAAGGAGCCAGGTGGAGGGGTTCATAAGCCATATAGAGTTTCTGGGCGCCGTAAATCCGGCACTGCTTCTCGTTCTGAGGATCTTTCCCTTTGTCTCCCTGTGGGTACTCTTTACTTTTATATATACCTTCATGCCCAACACAGAAGTGAGATTCAGGTCTGCGGTCCTGGCCGGGATAATCGCGGGGACGGTCTTTTACTTATTCCAGGGTGTCTATGTCATGTTCCAGGTCAATATGACGCGCTACAACGCCATCTACGGCAGCTTTGCGGCGCTTCCGCTTTTTCTCATCTGGCTTCAGATAAGCTGGCTGATAGTGCTCTTTGGTGCCGAGATATCTTTTTCCCATCAGAATGTGGATACCTTTGAGTTTGAACCGGATTCGAAAAGGGTCAGCAGGGAGATGCTGAATCTCCTCAGCCTCAGGGTCACTAACCTTATCCTCAAGTGCTTCCTTGAGGGAAAGGGGAGCCTCCCGGAAGCGGAGGTAGCAAGGAGGCTTGAGATACCGGCAAGGCTCTTAAGAAGGATACTTCATGAGCTTTCCCAGGCAGGCATCATAGCGGTGGTCAAGGGTGATAACGAAAAGGCCGCTTTCTACCAGGCTGCAAAGGACCCGGAGGTACTCACCGTCGGTCATGTGCTGGAGGCACTTGAAGGGCAGGGGACAAACGACATCCCCGTCGCAGAATCTGATGAACTTCAGAGACTTGAGAAATCCCTTAAAGGTATTCGCGATGTTATCGGGCGATCCGAGTTCAATGTGAAGCTCAAGGACGTGTAGTTTCTTTTTGACAACGCCGGTTCTTTCTGGAAGACTTGATTCCCATGGAATTCATAAGCGACATAGGGGCCTTTACCCTCACACGCCTTTACCGGATGGGGGTAATGGGCCTTTTCCTTTTGAAGTCTTTTCTCTATAGCCTTAGCCCTCCTATAAAGATAAGGCGAGTTATCAAGCAGATCCATTTCATAGGGTTCCAGTCAACCCTGGTTATTATCCTTACCGGAAGCTTCTCAGGAATGGTGCTTGGTTTTCAAGGGTATTACAGCCTTAGCCGCTTCGGCTCAGAGGCCTTTTTGGGCCCCATGGTCGGCCTTTCCCTCATAAAGGAGCTTGGACCGGTCATATCGGCCCTGATGGTAACAGGAAGGGCGGGCTCCGCCATCGCGGCCGAGATCGGCATCATGCGCATCACAGAGCAGATAGACGCCCTGGAACTGATGGGGCTCAACGCCTTCCGTTATCTTATTGTTCCCAATCTGATTGCCGCCCTTATATCACTGCCGCTTCTGACTGCGATATTTGATGTATGCGGGATAGCAGGCGGGTATCTCATCGGCGGAAAGCTCCTCGGTGTGGGAGCAGGCACCTATTTCGGAGAGATGGCAAGCTATGTTGGTATGACCGATGTGCTCGAGGGGCTTTACAAATCCTTGAGCTTTGGAATCATCATCGCCTGGGTCTCCTGCTACAAAGGCTACTACACCACGATCTTTACGGGCTTCGGGGCCGAGGGCGTGAGCAAGGCAACCACGCAGGCCGTAGTAATGGCATCCGTTGTGATCCTGGTATGGGATTACTTTATGACATCGGCGCTTTTCTAATGGCTATGCTATGATCCAAATACAGGAGATACACAAATCTTTCGGCCGCCAGAAGGTTATTGACGGTCTTTCCATATCCATAGCTAAAGGGGAACTGGTAGCGGTTCTGGGATCCAGCGGGAGCGGGAAGAGCGTCCTTCTGAAGCACGTGGCGGGACTTCTCAAACCAGATCGCGGGAAGATACTACTCGACGGGCAGGATATCCACGGCTTAAGGGGAAAGACTCTGGCATCGTTAAGAAACCGGATGGGATTCCTCTTCCAGGGAGGAGCCATGTTCGACTCCATGACGGTCTTTGAAAATGTCGCCTTCCCTTTGACGGAAAGGACAAGGCTCCCCGGGGAAGAGATACGTGTCAAGGTGATGAAAGAACTGGAGGCGGTCGGACTCTCGGGCTCTGAAGAAAAGTATCCTTCTCAGTTGAGCGGGGGCATGATAAAGAGGGCGGCAATGGCAAGGGCCCTCGTTAGAGACCCTGAGATAATGATGATTGATGAGCCGACAACAGGGCTTGATCCGGCTATTCGTCTTGCAGTTCTTAAACTTATTGACGAATCCCACAAGCGGCTTAAATTTACCGGGATAGTAGTAACCCACGAAATTCCCAGCGCCCTTGCCATCGTTGATCACGTGGTGTTTCTCAAGGCGGGGAAGGTATATTCAAAGACTTCCGGTGCGGATTTCCTTTCTTCCTCCGATCCGGTCATAAGGGAGTTTCTTGGAGGAGATGAAGGACCGGAGATCTGCCCGCAGAAACAAGGCGGTTGATACCCGCGACGGGCCGATTCCAACCGGATTGGGTCGAGTCAGGAGGTGGCTATGAAAAAATTCAATATTGAAATGGGCGTCGGGCTCTTTATGGTGATCGGGATTTTGTGCCTGGCATATATATCCATAAGGATGGGAAAGCTTGAGATCATGGGTGGAAACACTTACGATATAAAGGCCGTTTTCTCCAACAGCGGCGGCATAAAGACGGGTTCCTCGGTCGTCATTGCGGGGGTTGATGTAGGCCGTGTCAAAGAGATAAGCCTTTCTGAATATCAGGCAAATATTGTCCTGACCATCCCTGTTGAGATCAAGATCCAGGAGGACGCAATAGCATCCGTGAAGACCAAGGGTCTTATAGGAGAGAAGTATATTGATATAACTCCCGGAGGCTCCGAAGAGATCCTTAAGCCCGGGGACAGACTCAGGGAGACTCAGCCCGCAATTGATATGGAGCAGCTTATATCCAACTTCGTCTTCGGTAAGATATAGCGTGAGCGTACAGGAGTTCAAGGTTTCCGGTTCATGGTTTAAGGTGAAATAGATGGGATGGGGTGTTTTACTATGACGGCAAGATACGGTAGAGTCTTTTTTATGTCAGCCTGCCTGGTTTTTCTTTTGTCCTCCTTTTTTTCCTCGCCGGTCTGGGCGGGGGAACTCATAGACAAGGTGAAGGAAACCACGGACAAGATTATCGCCATTGTCAGCAATCCGGAGATGAAGAAGGCTGAAAAGGCGGCTGAGAGAAAACGTCTCATCCGCGAAGCCATTGACGAAAGGTTTGACTGGGATGAGATGGCCAAAAGGACCCTCGCCAGACACTGGGCAGGCAGGAGCGACGCTGAAAAGAAAGAGTTCGTAGCGCTTTTTGGAAAGCTCCTTGAGCGGACATATCTGGATAAGGTAGAGGGCTATTCAGGAGAAAAGGTCAACTATGAAGACGAGACCATTGACGGCCAATACGGCACGGTAAAGGTCGGCATAATCACCACCCAGGACAAAAGCATCTCTGTTTTCTACCGTTTAAAGAAAATCGGCTCTGACTGGTTTGTCTATGATATCTCCATTGAGGGGGTAAGCCTCATTAACAACTACCGTAACCAGTTCAACAGCATTATAACTAAGTCATCTTTTCAAAATCTTATGGAGAGGCTCAAATCCAATGTTGAAGAGGGTAAATAAGTCTCCCTTCACGGCGGTGGCCGGCTCTGAGAAACCTTCCGTGATCGCCTGTATGAATAGGAACCCGGCACTTGCCTGGATGTTTTTATGGTGTCTATCGGCAGCCCTAATGCTTGGCTTTTTGCCCCGGATGGCGATGGCCGGGAGTCTTTCCTCCTATGATTTGGCCCTGGCCGATGCACAGTCCAAGCAGGAGCCCGAAGAAGATTATTACGAAGATGAAATGATTGAGGATGTGAGCGACCCCCTTGAGCCGTTTAACAGGGCCATGTTCGTCTTTAACGACAAGCTCTATTTCTGGGTGCTTAAGCCTGTCGCGCGCGTTTACAATGAGATACTTCCCGAGCCCTTAAGGCTGAGCTTCAAGAATTTCTTTCTTAATCTTCTTACACCGGTCAGAGCCGTGAACTGTCTTCTACAGGGAAAACCCGATGCCTTCGCAACCGAGCTTGGCCGTTTCGTCATCAATACGACCATGGGTGTTTATGGTTTCGGGGATGCCGCCTCTGTGTGTTTTGACATCAGGAGAAAAGACGAAGACCTGGGCCAGACCCTGGGCGTCTATGGCGCCGGACCGGGCGTTTATATCTGCTGGCCAGTCTTCGGCCCCAGCAACATAAGAGATACGATCGGCATGGTGGGTGACGGCTTCTTGAATCCGCTCTATTTCTGGCCTCAGGAGTCGGCCTACAGGATAGGGATTTCCGGTTTCAAGGTTGTAAACGGCACCTCCCTTGAGCTTGGCGAATATGAATCGATCAAGAAGGCCGCGATAGATCCTTATGTGGCGGTGCGGGACGGCTATCAGCAGTACAGGAAAAATAAGATTAAGGAGTAAACGAAGTATTAACATGCCGCATGACATTTCAGAGCCTATCCGGAATCCGGGCGCCCCATCTCATGCCTGAAGATCTATATGAAAATGCCCCTTCCCTTTACCCTGTGCCGCCTAGGGCATGGTGGTTTATATAATACTGCCCCCTTCCCCTTATTTCTCCCCCTTTACCCTCGAAACGTCGGGATGGGCCGGCATTATTCACTCCCAGTTTACCTCTGAAACGTCGGGATGCGGCAATATCGTTCCCTTCCACTTTACCTTTGAAAAGTCGGAATACGGCGGTATCATATCCTTTCACTTTGCCTTCGAAACGCAGGGATGCGGCAGTATTATTCCCTCCCCCTCGACGGGGGAGGGAGGGGTGGGGGTGATTTTTCATCCTTCGTTGTGCCTGTTTCAGGGCATGGGGGGTTAGTAAATGGGAAATTGCGCGATTGCGCCTGCCTCGATAAGCGCCTTGACTAAAACACATGCAGGGAGCCCCACAACATTTGTATAAGAGCCTGTGATGCCTTCCACCATAAAGGCGCCTATACCCTGGATGGCGTAGGCCCCGGCCTTTCCGAAAGGCTCGCCTGTAGCGATATAGGCGTTGATTTCCGATTCGGCAATATCTCTGAATCTCACCTCCGTCACAACGGAGTCGCAAAGAGCCCTTGTCCCTATGGGGGAAAGGATGCAAAGACCGGTTATCACCCTGTGGCTTTTGCCGTCTAGATTCGTGAGCATGGCGAAAGCCTCCCGTGCATCAGTGGGCTTTCCCATAACGTTATCTCCAAGCACAACTACAGTGTCAGCGGCCATGATCCAGGATGAAGGCTCACTTGGCCTCACGGCCATGGCCTTTCTTTCGGCTATCAGGCATACATCCTTCATGGGATCCCCTGCTGCCTTCTTCTCCTCGGAGTTGCTTGAAACCTGCCGGAATGGTATGCGCAGCTGGGTGAGGATATCTCTTCTTCGCGGAGAATCGGATGCCAGTATGAGAGGATTTTCAGATGAGATTAAGTTGGATGATGAGAACGTAAGCCGCATCAGGCAATACCGAAAAGCCTTCCAGCGTTTTCTGAAGCCGCCTCGGTCAGGGCCTGCGGCTCGATTCCCCTCAAATGTGCTATCTCTGTGGCCGTATATCTCACAAATGCAGGTTCATTTCGTTTGCCCCGCATGGGAACCGGCGCAAGAAACGGCGCGTCCGTCTCTACCAGGAGCCTTTCAAGAGGGATTTGGGCTGCAACCGTCTTAACGGTTTCAGCCTTCTTATATGTGACTGTTCCTGGAATGGAGATAAAAAAACCCATCTTGATAAAAGTGAGGGCAAGCTCTAAGTCGCCTGAAAAGCAGTGTATGATGCCTCCTCTCTTTCCAACCGGGTGTCTCTTTAAAATTTCAAGAACCTCGGTGTGTGCGTCCCGATCGTGTATTATTATCGGGAGATTAAGGTCATGGCTCAGGCACAGTTGGCTCTCAAAAAGCCTTACCTGCTCATCCCGGGGCGCGTAGTTGCGGTTAAAGTCGAGGCCGATTTCACCCCAGCCGACGACCTTATCGCTGGAAGAAACTATTGAGGCAATGGTTTCAATGTCATGTTTTCCATAAGAAGCTGCGTTGTGGGGGTGGATGCCCACAGCGGCGTAAATGCCCTCGTTTGCAAGCGCTATCTCCAGGGCTTTCCTTGAACTCTCCACATCAATTCCGATAGTGACGATACGCTCGACTCCGGCAGCCTCAGCCCTCTTAATAATATCAGGCCGGTCCGGGTCAAAGTCATCCATATCAAGATGGGCGTGTGAATCTACAAGCATAAACAAAACCTTTCAAGCATTACAGGATGGCTATACGCCGGGGCACTTACGGTGTCAAGCCCGTGATGGCGGGCGTCCGAAGATTTTCATGGCGGTGACGGTGGTCTTTCTGCCCTGAGCTTCAGGAGAAATACTTCCATGATGACAGCGGCCTGCAGCTTGACGCCCTTATTAGGCCTCATCTTTTGAGAAGCTTAAGCCTTACCCTCCTCGGCCAGAGGCTCGGACGGCCAAGCCTCCGGAATGCCGATCTCAGGCAGGAAAGCTTGTCAACGGTGAGGGGCCTGCCTCCGTAAATCTCTTCATTAAATGCATGAGTAATCAAAATTAGTTCATTGGTAATTGAAGGGACCGCCTGATTCAGCCTTGCTCCGTATTCAATGGCCG
>MNYJ01000190.1 GCA_001874005.1 Desulfobacteraceae bacterium CG2_30_51_40 | reverse complement strand
GATTTTAATCCTCGAAATACGTCAATGTATTCCTGTGGTTAAAATTATCGCCCGCCTTGAACTCGACGAAACTATCTCATTTCCGGATGGACACTAAGTCGAGCTGCGTTTCTAGATAAACTTAAGAGGTGCTCCGGGATGGCAGAACCACAGGGACTAAAGATCCTGACTTACCCAGACCAAATCCTCAGGGAGAAGGCCGAGGTGATATGTGATATTGATGAAGGGCTGGCCGAGCTGGCAGACAAGATGATAATAACCATGCAGGATGCCCCCGGCATAGGGCTTGCTGCAAATCAGGTGGGTGCTCTAAGAAGGATTATCGTGTTCGATGGCAATCCGTCAAAACCTGGAGGGAATCCGAGGGTTCTCATAAACCCTGAAATAGTGGAAAAAGAGGGCAAGATAGTTCATGAAGAGGCATGCTTAAGCGTTATGGACTTCTCGGCTGAGGTGACAAGGAGCGAAAAGGTGAGAGTAACAGGGGTGGATCAAACAGGAAAGCCCATCGCTCTTGATGCTGAGGGGCTTCTTGCAGTTTGTCTCCAGCATGAGATTGACCATCTTGACGGCGTCCTTTATATAGATCATTTGAGCAGCCTGAAAAGGGCGTTTTACAAGAGAAAGCTCAAAAAGCTGCTCTCCGGGGACTGACTAGACAAAGATAATGCCTCATCGCCCGGAAAAGTGTTTGCCCGCAGAAAGCAGGGTTGTCTTTATGGGTTCCCCGGCCTTCGCGGTTTATTCTCTGGATGCCCTTGTCGGCGCCGGTTACAAGGTTGATGCGGTTGTAACTCAGCCCGACCGACCCAGTGGAAGAGGAAGAAAAATAACTCCCCCTCCGGTAAAACAAAGGGCTCTGTCACTAGGTCTCAGGGTGCTGCAACCCCAAAGGGCGTCCGACATTGACTTTATTAATGAGATAAGGCGACTTGCCCCCGATGTTATTATAGTTGCCGCCTATGGACAGATACTCAAGCCTGACCTGCTGAATCTTGCACCTTGCGGCGCGATAAACATACACGCATCTCTGCTGCCGAAATACAGGGGGGCGGCTCCCATCCAGTGGGTCATTTTAAATCAGGAAAAGACTACGGGACTGACGTTGATGCGAATGGATGCTGGGCTTGATACAGGCCCCATAATCCTTCAGAGGGCGATCTCCATAGAAGATGATGAGACCTTTGGAGGGCTTCACGAGAGGCTGGCCGTCATGTCCGGTCCTTTCTTGCTTGAAGGTCTTCAAGGCCTCAGGGAAGCTGCTCTCCTTGAAAGGAGACAGGATGACAGATTTGCAACTTATGCCCCAAAAATAAGCAAGGAAATGAACGTGATAGACTGGAATGCTCCATCAGATCAGATATCGGCCCTTATCAGGGCGCTTGACCCATTTCCGGGTGCCGTTTCATCCTTTAGAGGGGCAAGGGTCAAGCTCTTTGCATCCAGAGCGGTTTCACCTGTGGAAGGTTTGCCAGTGCCGGGCAGAATTTTCGCCATAGAAAGAGAAGGCTTAGTGGTTGAGGCAGGCTCAGGGGCTGTCCTGGTTAGGGAGATGCAGGTATCCGGTAAAAGGAGAGTTATGAGCTATGAATGCTCGAGAGGTCTCGGTCTAAAAGCTGGAGCCGTCCTGGGCCTTTGATATGGGCACTGTTGAAAAAAAAACATTCTTATTGCTCCTGGTTCTGACATGCGTGGTAATCACGGGCCTTGCAGTAGTCTTGTGGCTGGTTCCTTATTTAGGGCTGGCCAACATCCACAAACACCTTCCCCTGATCCTGGCCGTTTTCTTCGGCGCGATAGTCCTGATAAGTCTCGGCGGAACAATTACCCTCATTTTTACGGTCATCAGAGGAAGAAATCTATTCTTTAACAGAAAGATAAGGGGAGTTGTCATAAGGCTGCTTTTCCCCGTTCTGGTGTTCATCGGGAAGTGTATAGGTGTAGGTAAGGAGAAGATCGAAAGGTCGTTTATAGAGATAAATAATCAGCTTGTTGATGTTGAGGCCAAAAAAGTCAACCATGATAAGCTTCTGATACTTCTCCCGCACTGCCTCCAGAACAGTGAGTGCGCAGTGAGGATAACAGGCAATGTAGGCCACTGTAAACGCTGCGGTAAATGCAAGATAAAGGATTTAGTTGAACTCTCAGAAAGGCATGGACTTCAGATATCGGTTGCCACTGGAGGAACCCTTGCAAGAAGAATAGTGATAGAAAGGAAACCCAACCTCATAATAGGAGTAGCCTGTGAGAGGGATCTGACAAGCGGGATACAGGACTCATACCCCATACCGGTCTATGGCGTGCTGAACAGACGTCCTTTCGGACCTTGTTTCAACACGGATGTGGATCTCGACATGGTGGAAGGCGCGATAAAGCGATTCTTGAAAGATGAAAAGACAAAAGCCTAGAGACCTGGCCTTGCTCGCTCTCAACAGGGATGAGATGGGGCATTGGAAGCAGGACAGATATCTAGATCAATTGTGGGAGGCGAGACCCCCTGCCGACCAGAGGGACAGGGCCTTTGCGCTTAATCTGGTGCAGGGCGTAAGAAGATGGAAACTGAAGCTGGATTATATCATCTCCTCTTTCTTGAGGTTTCCTTTTAAGGATATAGAACCTCAGATAGTGAACATCCTTCGTATAGCACTCTATCAGATTTTTTATATGGACAGGGTACCTGATTCCGCCGCTGTTAATGAAGCGGTAGGGCAGGTTGAAACTGTTAGCCGGCAGAGGCACCTTAAAGGTTTTGTCAATGGGATCCTCCGCAAGATATGCAGAGAAAAAGATTCGATATCCTTTCCGGATTCCGGAGGCGATTTCGTATCGTTCCTTTCTGTTTACTATTCCTATCCTGAATGGCTTGTCAGGAGATGGATCAGAGAACTGGGAGAGGACGTGACGGAGGGGCTTCTCATGGCCCAAAACTCCATACCCAAGACCACATTAAGGGCAAATTCGCGCAGGTGCAGGCGTGAAGAACTGGCCGTCATGATGGAGAAGGAGGATATCAAGGCCTCCGAAACCAGGTACTCACCGGCTGGGCTTCTCCTTGAAAGCCTCCCAAGATCCTTGACCTCCCTGAACTCGTTTTCCAAAGGGCTTTTTCAGGTGCAGTCCGAACCTGCCCAGATATGTTCCTATCTGCTTGACCCGAGACCAGGTGAAAGAGTTCTTGATCTGTGTGCCGGGCTTGGGGGGAAATCAACACACCTTGCCGAGCTTATGGGGGACAGGGGTTCTATTGTGTCTCTGGATATAAGCATGGAAAGGCTTCATCTGCTTAATGAGAACGCGGAAAGACTTGGATTAGAGTCGCTTTCGGCGGTTATGGCAGATGCTTGTTCCCCGGGTGTTTTTAATTGTCTTTTTGACAAGATTCTGTTAGACGGTCCCTGTAGCGGACTTGGAATTATACACAGGCATCCTGAGATCAAATGGAATAGATTGGAATCGGATCTGCCGCAGTTTGCAAAACTTCAGAAGAAAATGCTGGATGCCTGCGTTCCCCTGCTTAGGGAGGAGGGAAGAATTCTGTATGTTACCTGTACAATCAGCCGAGAGGAAAACGAAAAAGTGATAGAGAGATTTCTCGCGGCGCACCAGGGGATGGATATTATCTCTCTTGCCGGTGAGGCACCTGAATGGGCAAGAGATCTTGTGGACAGGGAAGGGTTTTTCAGAACGTACCCTCATCTCCACTCAATGGATGGGTTCTTCGGCGCCCTGATGACAAAGAGGAGGAACTGAATAATTGGAACCTGTCGTTAAGATTGCTCCATCCATATTATCCGCTGATTTTTCAAGACTCGGCGAGGAGGTTATGGCTGTTCAAAACGCAGGGGCCGATTACATCCATGTGGACGTTATGGATGGGCACTTTGTCCCTAATATTACTGCCGGTCCCCCCATTGTCAGAGCGGTAAAAAAGGTCACCTCGCTTCCCCTTGATGTTCATCTCATGATAACGGAGCCCGACCGTTATATAGAGGAATTTGCCAAGGCAGGCGCTGGCCTCATAACCGTCCACGCGGAGGCTGCTACACACCTGCACAGGACGATCCAGCACATAAAGAGCACGGGAGCAAAGGCCGGGGTGGTATTGAATCCTGCAACGCCGCTCAATGCACTTGAATATGTCCTGGGCGATGTATCCATGGTGCTTTTGATGACGGTTAATCCGGGTTTCGGTGGGCAGGAGTTCATTCGGGAGGTGATTCCAAAAGTCTATGCCCTCAGAAAAATAGTTCAGGCCAGAGATCTGCCGATTGATATCGAGGTTGACGGCGGAATTAATCTCGGCACCATCGAAGATGCGGCCTCAGCAGGAGCAAATGTATTTGTGGCGGGGTCGGCTATATTCGAGCGAGGTGATTATGCTCAGACTATAAATCTACTGAGGGAAAAAGCGGGTAAGAGGGTTTTTTCTTGAGCTATAGAATCGGCCTGACTGCATCCGCGGCTCGGGCCTGCTCCAGGGGAATAAATCTTTTGGCCAATTAGCGACCTGAGATGATAGATGGACACTGGGTGGATTTTTTGGTATTATGAAAGGAGTTCTGGGCGTTGGCAGAGGGTACGGTCAAATGGTTTAGCGAAAAGAAGGGATTTGGTTTTATCTCACAAGAAGACGGCACGGACGTATTCGTCCACTATTCCTCCGTTATGGGACAGGGATTTAAGACCCTGGCCGAGGGCCAGAAGGTTACTTTTGAAGTTGAGCAGACGGATCGCGGTCCTGTGGCCAAAAACGTAAACAGGATTTAGATCAACAACGATAAATACTCCAAAATCCCATGGGCTGGTGCTCTTTATATTAGATTTTAAGGTATCAGCTCAAAAAACCTTGGTAGGTGCGGCTTCAGCCGCACAGAAACGTGCGCCCTGCGCCTGAAGGCGCACCTACAGAACCTGATTCCTGGTCTGCATGTCTTGATCTGCGCAAATCCATCCCCCCAAATTATTGAGCTGATACATTTTGAGTTATGGGCCATGCGGGGTTAGTTTTCATCCAAAAACCTTTGACGTCAGACGCCCCAGATGCTATAAAAACATACCGTTTTAAAATGCCACGCTGGGAGGGATGGCCGAGTGGTCGAAGGCGGCGGTCTTGAAAACCGCAGCTCTGAAAGGGGCCGTGGGTTCGAATCCTACTCCCTCCGCCAGCAGCAAGTCCTTGAAAGTCCAAAGAAAGCCGTAGAAGTCCGAAAAATATAGATAAATCAACTTTTAAATGTCCATAGTAGTTCGCTGAAATTCGCCAAAAACCGTTGACAGCCAAAAAAATGAAGATGCGGCAGGAACATATCGTTCCTCTCTCTATCCAGGCGATGGAGGTTCTCAGTATAATAAAACCGCTGACTGGCGGGGGGCAGTATGTTTTCCCGTCATTGAGGTCGGCAGACAGACCGATGTCTGAGAACACGGTACTGGCAGCCCTCCGGCGTATGGGTTACAGCAAAGAGGAAATGACCGGCCACGGATTCAGAGCCGCAGCGTCAACCACTCTGTATGAAAACGGCTGGCCCTCAGACGTGATAGAGCGTCAGCTCGCTCATGCAGAGCGCAACAAAATTAAAGCCTCCTACAACCATGCCGAACATCTGGCCGAACGTCGCAAGATGATGCAGTGGTGGGCTGACCATATTGATGGGCTCAAAAAACAAGTGCTGTAATCTCAAACTAGGCCGCCATTCGCCTGGGCCGCTCCGATGCGCGATCAAGAATCCACTGTGTAACCTCAGTATTGAGCCAGCCTGACACTCGGCCCCCCAGATGAACCTGTGCCGGAAACTCCCCCCGCGACACCAACTCATATATCATAGTACGGCTTAAGGTAGTTCGTCGCATTACCTCCGGCAGCTTCCAAATTTCTA
>MNYJ01000021.1 GCA_001874005.1 Desulfobacteraceae bacterium CG2_30_51_40 | reverse complement strand
CTTAAATGAAAAAGGCATGCCCCTTTCGGGGCACGCCTTCGAATCGAGAAAGATTAGTTAGTGTCCATCCTGAAATGGCTATTTTCACCGATTTCGGCGTTGGGCTCAAATTTTAATCCTCGAAATACGTCTATGTATTCCTGTGGTTAAAATTATCGCCCGCCTTGAACTCGACGAAACTATCTCATTTCCGGAGGGACAGTAGTTAACGCCGTGCTATCTCACGGATCT
This sequence comes from Desulfobacteraceae bacterium CG2_30_51_40, assembly GCA_001874005.1. Lineage (GTDB taxonomy): Bacteria > Desulfobacterota > DSM-4660 > Desulfatiglandales > Desulfatiglandaceae > CG2-30-51-40. The sequence continues at coordinate 6,183 of MNYJ01000021.1, read as the reverse complement.
ATCTATCACGTAATGATAAATGTAAGCTCCGTTACCCTCGCACTTGGCAAGCCTCATAACATCCAGCTCCATATTGAAAGGCTCTTCAAGAGATTCGAGCCACTGGGTTATCTCCCTGCTAACCACAGAGATACGGTCTGCCAGAGCCATATCCTTCGATATCGTAATGACTTTTTGTTCTGCCATAACAAGATTCCTCGTTCAGATGACTAATATACAACATCTTAAACATTATGGCAAGTTTTTCTACCATTACACTATCGAATTCTCAAAAAACCTTAGATAGTGTCCATCCTGAAATGGCTATTTTCACCGATTTCGGCGTTGAACTCAAATTTTAATCCTCGAAATACGTCTATGTATTCCTGTGGTTAAAATTATCGCCCGCCTTGAACTCGACGAAACTATCTCATTTCCGGAGGGACACTAGTTAACGCCGTGCTATCTCACGGATCTATCTATCACGTAATGATAAATGTAAGCTCCGTTACCCTCGCACTTGGCAAGCCTCATAACATCCAGCTCCATATTGAAAGGCTCTTCAAGAGATTCGAGCCACTGGGTTATCTCCCTGCTAACCACAGAGATACGGTCTGCCAGAGCCATATCCTTCGATATCGTAATGACTTTTTGTTCTGCCATAACAAGATTCCTCGTTCAGATGACTAATATACAACATCTTAAACATTATGGCAAGTTTTTCTACCATTACACTATCGAATTCTCAAAAAACCTTAGATAGTGTCCATCCTGAAATGGCTATTTTCACCGATTTCGGCGTTGAACTCAAATTTTAATCCTCGAAATACGTCAATGTATTCCTGTGGTTAAAATTATCGCCCGCCTTGAACTCGACGAAACTATCTCCTTTCCGGATGGACACTAGATATTTTTATTAAAATGATCCGATCCGCCGCTGTGCATTCCACCCCTGGAAAGACATCCAGCCTCATACTGCAGGATTGCGGCAAGGGCAACCGCCGCGGTATCGGCACGCAGTATCCTGTCCCCTATCGAGACGACTGAAAAGCCGGCCTCTCCAGCCCACTTCACCTCCGCCCCGGTGAACCCCCCCTCGGGCCCGACAAGCGCAGTGATCATGTTCATGGGTTCAAGCGTCCTAAGAAAGCCCTTTAAATCGCACCTGTCTTCATCTTCCCAGAGCAGGAGCCTTATGCACGCAGCTCTGCCCCATCTTGAAACAAGCTCAGTGAAATCAACCGGAGGTTCAATAGTCATAGGAAAATCCCGTCCCGACTGTTTTGCGGATTCCCTGGCTATCTCAGTCCACCTTTTCATCCTTGATTCCAATCCCTTCCGGTCTAGCCTTACAACAGTCCTATCGCTAAAAAATGGAATTACGGCACTTACTCCAAGCTCTGAAGTCTTCTGTATTACGTACTCAAAATGGCCTCCCTTGAGAAGCGCCTGACAGATAATCGTCTTTATGGAACAAGGCTGGGGTGGGGAAATTCGGCTTTCAATCCTTGTCCTGACTCCCCGCTTGCCGGTCTCCAGAATTACCGCGAGGAAATGATGTCCTTCTCCATCCATGAGGTGCAGGCGGTCACCCCTCCCCATACGCAGCACAGAGCCTATATGGCGGGCCTCCCGGCCTTTAATAATTACCTCATCGGTCCCGGGATCTATTTCTTTTACAAAAAAACGCCTCATCGGCCGCTTCCCCTAAGGACGCTGCGTGCCTAAACCCCTAGGCTCTTTCGAAAACGTAGTTCAACTGCCCGTTGGGGAGCCTGTTTGCAACCGTCTTCATCTCCATGCCTACAGAGACATCCTCAGGCTTGAGTCCCGGCGACAGGCGCGCGAAAACCTTGTATTGGCCGTAGTCAACGAGCGCTATTGTGTATGGAAGATCATCACCGAACCCTATGGGTGCAAAGGCAAGGCTGCTGTAACTTACCAGCTTTCCCTTTCCGGTCACCTCAAACCATTCCATATTGCCGGCCAGACAATTATGGCAGTCCGCCCTCGGCGGGAAGAACATCAGTCCGCAATCCTTACAGCGGCTGCCCATTACCTTTCCCTGCTCAAGAAAATCCACGAAGTCGTTGACCTTGGTGATGGCCGTAAAGCTCACCGTGCCGAACTTACTGAAACGAATATCAGCTTCTTTCTTAGCCGCCATATTGCTACCTCCCAAGTATGCTTACATTGCCGTACAGACCCACACCACCGATGTTGTGCACGAGGCCTATCTCAGGATTTTTTACCTGCATGGCCCCTGCCTCTCCCCTCAACTGAAGGACGATGGTCCTTATCTGGGAGCCGCCCGTGGCTCCTATCGGATGACCTTTGGATAGAAGGCCGCCGTCAACATTTACAGGTATGCGCCCCTCCTTGTAGGTCTCTTTGGCCCTGATGAGTTCCTTTCCCTGCCCAGCTTCCGCGAAACCAAGGTCTTCGTATGCCATCATCTCGGCGATGGTAAAGCAGTCATGCACCTCCGCCACGTCAATATCCTTCGGGGTTACCCCGGCCATCTTGTAGGCTTGGTCCGCAGCCTGCCTGGCAACCGAAAGGCCTGTAAAGAGATCTCTGCCCGCGAGATTCACAGGGGCCGAGGCCGCTCCAAGCCCCAGTATCCAAACCGGTTTTTTTGAAAGGCTCCTCGCCTTCTCCTCATTTGTCACTATAACGCATGAGCTTCCATCCGCATTGGCACAGCAGTCCCCCACCCTGAGAGGGCTTGCCACAGGACCGGACATGGGACTTCCGGGATCGGAAAACATTTCAAGGCTCACAGCCTTTCGATAAACGGCCTTTTCGTTTATCTGGCCATAGGTTGAAGCCTTTACCCTTATGAGCGCAAGGTCTTCGGGCCTTGTCCCGTACTTAGCCATGTGGGCCTGGGCATACATGGCATAATAGGCAGGCATCATGGTACCAAAGGGGCTTTCCCACTGGATATCTGCTCCTCGTCCCATCCTCTCCTGCGATTCAGCCGATGATATCTCCGACATCTTCTGAAACCCAATGACGGCCACAGAGTCGTGGAGGCCGGATGCCACCAGTGAATAAGCCATCCTTAGCCCCATGCTGCTTGACGAGCAAAGGCTCTCGAGATAGCAGGTCGGCTGAGGCACGAGTCCCAGGTATTCGGCAAAAACTCCGGCCGGAGACCTCTGCTTGTCATATTCGGGCGCGGAACATATTATCGAAGCCCCTATGTCCTTTGATGTTATTCCGGCATCCTTGACCGCTTCTCTGAAGCCCTCGAAGGCCAGTTCCCTGATAGAGCCTGCGTAGCCCCTTACAAAGGAACTCTGCCCGACCCCTATGATCGCTACCTTTCCCATAAAACACCTCCCGGTGGAATTAAGGCCCGTAAGGGCCCGGCATTAGTAAGCTGTTATCTCTTTGCTTATTGCCTTGTGATAGCTTAGTGCCTACCCGCAAATGGCTATTTTCACCGGCGTTGGACTCGAATTTTAACCCTCAAAATACCTCAATGTATTCAACCGGTTAAAATGATAGCCCGCCTTGAACTCGACAAAACTATCTCATTTACGGATGGACACCAGCTAAACCGCTCAAATAGAGCATTTTGTGAGGGAGTATAGAAGACAGCCTCATGGCCGGTCAAGGGAAAAGCCCCCGATAAAATACCCTTTTGGCGTTACTGAGCGGGAAGAGCCTTTATGATTGCCGACGTAGAAATGCCTTGTCCATTCATAGAAAAATTGCCTTGAGCCCCCACAGCTATCCTCCCTATCGGGCAGGGACGTAAGAGAAGGTTCATGGGGTAAGGCAAAGGAAATTCCGGCATGAGGGTTAGCGGTCCCACTATAAGTTTTAGCGCGGCATCAGGCATGAGAGAACCTGAAGCCCTTCTCCCTGAAAAGCCTCAGGCAGACATCAACAACCCCTTTATCGTAGAGCACGCCCTTCTTACCTTCAATCTCCGCCAGGGAAGCCTCAATTCCCAATGCAGGACGGTACGGCCTGTGTGAACTCATGGCCTCTACTACGTCGGCAACTGCCAGTATGCGTGATTCAAGAAGGAGTGCGTCTCCCATTATCCCATAAGGATAGCCGCTCCCGTCAATCCTTTCATGGTGCTGAAGGACCATGAGAGCTATCGGCCATGGAAACTTTATCTCCTTAAGAATCTCATACCCCGTAACCGAATGCGTCTTGATGAGTTCAAGCTCAATTTTACTAATTCGACCGGGCTTACTCAGTATGGCTACCGGAATGGAGACCTTTCCCAAGTCATGGACCATCCCGGCCATCTTGAGCCCCTCCATCCTGTCCGGGGAAAGCCCTATCTCATCACCGATGGCACAGGCCAATTCTGCAACCCTCTGCTCATGCCCTGCGGTGTATGGATCTCTTGTCTCCATTGTTTTGGCGATGGCTTCAATAGTGCCTCCGAGGGCCTCCCTGAGACGAGCCATGCTTTCTTCAAGACCTCTTTCGGCCCTTTTTCTCTCCGATATGTCAATTGCCACATAGAGCACGGATGTGACCTTCCAGGTGGGTGAAATGAGAGGATATACGGTCAGGAGAGCGAATACCTCTTCCCCTCCCTTTCGAATGAATGTGATCTCCGCTGATCTGCTTGAGGCTTCAGGTATGCGGTTGAGGGCTTCCGGCAATAACTCAGTAACAGGGGGAAGCCCAAGAACAGATAAAGGTCTTCCAAGCACCTCCTCGGAGCTATATCCCGTAAGCTTTTCAGCGCCTCTGCTGAACTCCGTTATCGGCGCATTCTCGCCTGCCCCTCCCGCGAGGACAAATGCAACGTGCTCGGCAGCCTCAAAGATGCCTCTTAGCCTCGCCTCGCTTAGCTGAAGCTCGGCGGTCCTTTCTTCCACAAGGGATTCGAGCCGCATCCGGTAAATTCTATTGTCGTGCTCAAGCCTTCTGCGGCTGAGGGCGTTTGTAACACTTATCAGCATCTCCGTGTGATCAAAGGGCTTGATTATGTAATCATAGGCCCCTATGGCAATGGCATCCTCCGCCACATTGGGATCGTCAATGCCTGTTACCATTACGGTTGCGGTGTCAGGATACAGGGATATGACGTCCTTGACAAACTCGAGCCCGGATTCCCCCGGCATGTTGATGTCGCAAAGGAGAAGATGAACATCATTGTTCTTGAGGCAAAGACGGGCCTCAGTCGTATCGGCCGCGCAGATGCATCTGTAGCCGAACAGCTCCAGCATCTGGCGGACCATGTTCCGTATAGGTTCTTCGTCGTCAACCACCAGTATGGTGTAGCGCTTACTTTCTTCCATCTCTATTTTTCCTGAGCGGCATTAAGTAATTCCCTCACCGCATCTCCAAGGGCACTGAGCTCGAAGGGTTTGGTAAAGGCCCTTGCAGCGCCCATCTTCATTGCGAGACTGAGATAGGTTCCAGGTCCCACCCTTCCCCCCCCGGACATTGCTATCACCTTCGTCTTTGGATTGGATGCCTTAAGCTCTTTAATAGTCTCAATGCCTTCCTTATCGGGCATTATGAGATCTGTTATCACCAGGTCTGCCGGGTCCTCGGAAAAAAGATGCAGCCCTTCTTTGCCGTTCGAGGCGGTAATGACCTCGTAACCCTCCATCTCCAGGAATTTCTTAAGCATGGCCCTCAACTGAGACTCATCGTCTATGACAAGGATACGTTGCACTGGCATTGTGGCCTCTCTGATAATTTGTTGTTATTGTTTATTTGTAACTACTCAAGTTCACGGTTCAAGGTTAGAGAGTGATTAAGATTGAACGATTTGGGGATATTGAGGCCTGGCAACCGGCACGTGAATTGACCCGCAAAGTGTACCATTTAACAAAGAAGCCAAGATTGACATTCGTGGATTCATAACCTATCTCAAGAAATATGAAAAACGAAAGCCAACTAACCTTGAACCGTGAACCTGACAACCTGACCAGTTACGTTTATTTGTTATTTAGCCTATGGAATCACTCCCGGTCAAGTCAATTAGCATTCCGGTTGTTCTTGACAATTGCTTGTAAGTGGTAATAGCTATGCCTCAAAAGGAGATGGCCGTTTATATGAAAATAGATAGTGCCCATCCGGAAATGAGATAGTTTCGTCGAGTTCAAGACGGGCGATAATTTTAACCACAGGAATACATTGACGTATTTCGAGGATTAAAATTTGAGCCCAACGCCTAAATCGGTGAAAATAGCCATTTCCGGATGGACACTA
>MNYJ01000166.1:5632-11635 GCA_001874005.1 Desulfobacteraceae bacterium CG2_30_51_40 | reverse complement strand
GGGAAATGGCCGCGAGGAGCCGGCCTTCCTGATCACCAACGATCTTACGGCCCCGGCGGAACGTATCGTTAGCGACTACGCCCGCAGGTGGCGTGTGGAGAATGTCATCTCCGAGGCGGTCAAGTTCTTCAATCTCAACGCCCTGTCTTCCCCCATCCTGGTGAAGGTGCACTTCGACGTCCTGATGACCATGATCGCCGATACCCTTTACAGCATGCTGGCCCAAAAGCTCAGGGGTTTTGAACAGTGCGACGCCCAGAAGATATTTCGCCATTTTATACGAGGTAAGGCCGACGTGGACATCGGCTCCGGAGAAGTGAAGGTGATCTACCCTCGCAGGGCGCATAACCCGATCCTCCGTAACGTTCCCTGGCATAGAATGCCCAAGACCATCTCCTGGCTCGACAACGCTAAACTGACCTTTAAGTTCCAGTGACGGAGGCATCAAAACCTTCCCCTTAAATGACGGTTATAGCTTCGCGAAAATCGGTGTTAAATGAAGTCCGACTTCATCTGCGGAAAAAAAGGAGGCAAATCTGTAGAAATCGCTTTCTTCCTTCTTTGCCTCATATATCTTACCGAGTGGACTTTCCCGGTCTATGAATCCGATCAGGATATGGCCGTTTATTTTAAGGACACGATAAGCCTCTTTAAGAACAGCGGGCACGTCGTCAAGAAAACAGATAGTAGTAACCATTAGAACAACGTCAAAGCTGCTCTCCTTGAAGGGCAGCTTCTCGCCGATTCCCAGGATTACTTCGATACCTCGCCTGATTGCCACCTTACCCATGTTGAGCGATGGATCTACGCCGAATCGTAAACCGAGCGGTGCAGCGAAGCGACCTGTGCTCCGATTTCCAATCCCCTTCCGCAGGGTTGAAGCAAATCCCTTATTGCTTCAAGTTCCGACTCGTACACGAGCCTGTTGCGTTCAAACCAGGACTCATATCTATCTACATTATCGTCAAAGGAATCGGTCTTCGGCACTTATTGATCCTGTCTTTGGAAGTGGTTCCCATCCAGCGGATGCGAACAGCACAACCATCTATTTTCACATCAAAAAGTTAGTACTTTGTCGGCGTCAACGGCAAGCGCATAAAGGTCATCCATCCAGCCAATGGGGCAACTGCTCGATCCCACAAGACCGTGGGATTTCATGCAAACCCCTCAGACATAGAAGTCGCCTTCAAATTTCTCCATCTGTGCCATTACATTGAACTCTTCGCTTCCGCTCTTTTCATACATTACACCTTTACCCAACATGAAGACGCTCACCTCGTCGCCTTTCTGGACGCCCACGTTGGCCAGCCGCATGGCGTTATAAATTGTTTCTCCATCGTCAGTCGAGATGATAAATAGGATTTTCATGGTATCCTCCTTTTATGATGTTGTGTTTAAATCCCAAAGGAACGCCTACTGTCATAATGCCTGTGCCTTAGTCTTTCCTTCTCTTTGTAGCTTGGTCAGAAGGAAGGCCGCGCCTCTCTCGGAGACTCCCAGCTTCCGGGCAAGTTCTTGCGCATTCGGAGTGCCTTGTGTCCTAACTACTTCGGCGGCTTCCTCCTCCAATTCCTCCAGCCAGTCCTCAAAGAGCACCAGAAGCTCCGGTTCCGTGATCGCCCTAAGCTGCCTGGATCGCGCGACCTTGTCTACAAGGGTCTGGCACATCTGGGTTGGGTCGACACCTTCGCCCATACACTCAGCCAGTCAGAGGTGAACCATGCTGGAAACCTTGTCTGTTCCAACATCACCCAGCAAGGTGACAATGAAGTCCAAACGGGCCTTTTCATCCAGAAGCGGGAACAGTCTTCTTACCAGGCGAGCGGCTTCTTTCAAGGCTTGTTCAGGTTCTATCGTGTTGAGCAGTTGTTCAATGTAACTTGTACTCACTCAATCATCTCCTTGCTAAAGGGTTTTTCTATTGGCCAGCAATTCCTCTCCAATGGCAGCCAGGTCTTTCAATATGTGCAGGATCCTTGGGTCGGCCAATTCGTAGTAAATAAAAGGGCCGTTTCTCTCAACGTTAACCAGCAGGCATCTCTTAAGCTCTTTCAAATGGTGTGAGACCAGAGGTTGGGAAAGCTGAAGTTCTTCAACGATTCGGGATACGGATTGCTTCCCATCAGCAAGGTACACGAGAATCCTTAGGCGGTTCTCGTCGGAAAGGCTCCTTGCTAATGCCGTTATATCTCCAAGGCGGTCGACCACTTCAATACTTTCTTTGGGTGTTATTCTTGACAATTCTAACTTCCTCTCGCGGACCTTTCAGTCCGCCTCCTTGAAACTAAGGGAATGTCAATTCCCATACCCATAGCAGTCTCCCACTCACCGGCACAAACGAAGAGATATGAATATATCAATAAGTATTTATATGTTGATGTTTTCAATGTCAATAGAAAAACGGTCATTTGAAAGCCTGCATTCCACACCCCTTCGTTAATCTGAAGAGCCAGTTTTTCAAACGACTGCATTTTTTTCTGAACTCTGATTGCATAATATGACAGATTGGTTAGCCAGGAAGATTCCAAGTCTTATCCAGGGTCGTTTGCTTACCAACGGTGACATCGTCACCATGCGGGAACTCATAGAACATAATCCATCATGGAGCCGATACCGGGTGAGCCGGGAACTTACCCAACGGATGACTACCAAGTTCCGGAACGTCCTGATCCTAAGTTCCGGGCAGTCCCGAGTCTTAAACAAACCTCTCTCCCCTGTCCAGCGCAACTATATCAAGGCACTTGGCCTTGCCGAGGGAATCTTTGTAATCGCCCAGCCCCCTTCCTTAAGCCAAATAAATTTACCCGACACAACTTAAAAGGGATGTGAAATGTGGCTTGGTGAGAAGGAAGGCTGCACTTTTCTCGGATACCCCCAGCCTCCGGGCAAGTTCTCGTAAGTTCCGAATGCCTTGTGTCTTGGCTATGCGCAAGCTATGGTCCGGGCGCCTCAACGCGCATACCTTCACCTGTGCACAAAAAATCCTACTTGACTGGTAGTGGAACTCTTCCTATTTTAAAAATCTATAGGAAAGGTGTAATACCGTGCCGAGACCAGGTTCTCAGGCATGGCCGGATTCCTACTGAAAAAACTTATAGTCCGAAGGAAAGAGTTAATTCCATGAACAATCTATACAACTTCTTGACAGGCCCTGCTTTGTGGTTTTCATTTGCAGTCTTCTTAGTCGGCCTGCTGGTGAGGCTTGTGTTTCTGTTCGGCCTCAGCAGGGAAAGAGACAGGGTCTTCTATAATCACATTGACTGGAGGTGGGCCTTTAGGTCCATCTGGCACTGGCTCATCCCCTGGGGAAGCGCATCCATGAGGTTGCAGCCCTTTTTCAGCCTTGTTTTCTTTGTCTTCCATGTGGGTCTTTTGGCGGTTCCTCTTTTCCTTTCGGCCCACAACATGCTGTGGGATGAGGCTTTCGGCTTAAGCCTCTGGTCAATGCCGGATGTCATTGCCGACATCCTAACGGTGCTTGTGATACTTTGCGCCATCTTTCTATTTGTCAGGCGCCTTGCAAGAGCTGAGGTAAGGATACTGTCAGGGATATGGGACTACTGTATTATCCTTATATCCGCCGCTCCTTTCGTGACAGGCTTTCTCGCGTATCACCAGCTGCTTGACTATGATCTTATGATGGTGCTCCACGTGATAACGGGAGAACTGCTTTTGATTCTCATACCGTTTACCAAACTGGGGCACATGATGCTGTTTTTCTTCACCAGATCTTTTATCGGCTTTGAAATGGGCACCAGAAGGGGTGCGAGATCATGGTGATAAGTATTTGGTTTTATGGGGAATGATATGAGCACTAATGAACAGGCAGCCGTCAAGGCCGCAACTGAAACTGAAAATAAGGTTAACACGAAAAAGATCAGGGAGATCCTTGATGCCAACAACGGCGCCCGTATAAGGACGTGGCTGAGTATCTGCGCCCGGTGCGGACTGTGCGCGGAAAGCTGTTTTTTCTATCTCGCCCACAACAAGGATCCCAAACTGAGCCCCGCCTATAAATTCAAGAACACACTTGGTGAACTCTATAGGAGAAAGGGTTATGTTGATTGGACATTTCTTAAGAAATGCGCCGACATCGCATGGGGCGAATGCACCACATGCAAGCGCTGCTCCATGTACTGTCCCTTTGGCATAGATATAGCGACGATGATTGCTACCGTGCGGGCTATCCTTTTTTCACAGGGCATCGCACCCGAGGGACTCATGAGGACTGTGGTCAACTACCGCGAGACCGGAAATCAGATGGGAATGAGTTCCGAGGATTTCATAGAAACCTGCGAGTGGATGGCTGAGGAAAGCTCAGAGGAGATAAGGGGAGTTACCATCCCCATTGACAAGAAGGGCGCCAAATACATGTACACGGTCAATCCCAGGGAGCCCATGTTCTATCCCCAGGATCTTGCCATGGCTGCCAAGATATTTACGGTTGCCGGGGAGGATTGGACCATGCCAAGCACGGGATGGGACTGCACCAATCTTCCCATGTTTGCTGGCGACAAGGCTCTGGCCGGGCAGGTGGTGCGCAACATGTATGACAAGGCCGTGGAACTCGGGGTCAAAAACATCCTCATAACCGAGTGCGGTCATGCCTTTAGATCCGCCCTTTTTGAGGGTCCTTATCTTGCGGGATATCAGGATGGGAAGACGCCAGTTCCGGTGATCCATTCTGTGCAGCTCCTTTACGAATATGTCAGGGACGGCCGTATCAAAATAGACCCCGCAAAACGGATAAAGGAGCCTGTAACATATCAGGATCCCTGCAACGTATCCCGCAACGGAGGGCTCTGGGAAGAGGGAAGAAAGCTGGTGGCATATCTGGCCGAAGACTTCAGGGATATGACGCCCAACCGCGAGCATAATCATTGCTGCGGGGGAGGGGGAGGATTCATACCCATGGGGCCTGAATACAAGGCCAGACGAATGGCCTCGGGCAGGATTAAGGCCGAGCAGATCAAGGCAACCGGCGCAAAGATAGTCATAGCTCCTTGTCATAACTGCTTTGATCAGTTGGGCGACCTTAACAAGGAATATAAGCTTGGCGTTAAGATATTGTCGCTAAAGGAGATTATATCCGAGGCAATGATAGTGCCCGACAATCTCAAACCTGAAGAGGCTGATGAAGAAGCTTAAGCATACACTCAGGAATGAAAGGAGAAGGCCCCATGTACAAGAAGATATTATTTTGTGCTGATCTCTATGCGGGCTCGGACTATGCCTTTGCGGCAGCGCTTGACCTTGCTGAAAGGTCCGATGCGGAACTTATAGTCTTCCATGTGCTGGAATCCAGGCATCGCTATTCAGGCCAGGTGATCACAGAGGATGGCGAGACATGGGCCGGACCTGAGATATATGAAAAACTCAAGCGGAAGCTGAAGGAATACTATTTTATAAGGATAGAGAAAGAAAATCCGGAGTTTGTCCGTATCGAGGTGCGGGCCGGAGTTCCTTGGATGGAGATAGTGCGATTTGCCAGGAAGGAGAAGGTTGATCTGATAGTGATGGGATCATATACCATCCACGACCCGAGGCAGCCAATGGAGCTTGAGAAACCTCACCTGGGCGAAAACGCCCAGAAGGTATCCCTGAGGGCGCCTTGCCCTGTTTCAATAATAACATCGCCCAAGCAGAGGCTCGCAATGGAAAAGGCCGCTGACGCGCATACCGCTTGAGCAGGTTTGGTCTTTCCTAAAGCCTCTTAAGGAGATATCGCGGTTCAGGCGACCAAGACACTTCCCCTTCATGACCTCGCGGTGACGCAAGAAGAAATGTCTTGTAGATACTTTTTGTAGGAGGAGTCATGCCAAGATATGTCATTTTGATTGCTGGATTCATTTTAGCCTTGCTTGGGGTTTGGGGCGCTTCCTCTGGTGAGGCCGAGGATGAAACCATGGCTATTGATAAAAAGTCCTTCGGGTCGGCCATGAGACCTTCAGTTCGTTTTACTCATGATAAACACGGGGAACTTATCGCCTGCAGCCGTTGTCA
>MNYJ01000166.1:0-5620 GCA_001874005.1 Desulfobacteraceae bacterium CG2_30_51_40 | reverse complement strand
GTCATCACGAATACGACAAATACCGGGCAAACAAGGGAGGAGAGGAGGGCCGCTCCTGCTCAGAATGCCATACGCCGGACGGCTCTAAGAACCCTGTTCCCCTTATAAAAGCCGTTCATATTCAGTGCAAATCCTGCCATGAAGATCTGAATTCCGCCCAAGGGACACCTCTGCCTGTGATGTGCGGACAGTGCCACAGGCGATAGGCCGGGGGCTTCCTCTAACGCTCATACCCTTTTGGGGCACAACGAAACATGAAAATGCCGCTCGTCTTTCCGGGCTTGATCCGGAATCCAGGTATAAATGACTGGATACCGGCCTACGCCGGTATGACGATGTATTTTCATATAAACCTTCACTGCCGAATGGGGAACAACAATGAATAAAAATGCCGCGTGTCATACCGGGCTAGATCCGGAGTTCAGGGCGTGATCCCGGCGAAGTCCGGAACAGGCTGCGCCGCTATGGCTATTTTCATATAAATCCTCTGTAATCAATGTCTCCTCTTTCTTATAGGCTCCGTCTTTCTCTTATTTTTCATCTATCGCAAATTCCATATTGACAAAAAGGCGATCCACCTATATTTGTGCATCGGTTGAATCAATTCCTTCAAGAGGGCCAAGATGAAACGGTTTTTCGGCTTTACCTGAGATATTGTTATTGTATCTACCCGTGTCAGGTAGGTGGGGTAAGGCTGGAGAGCTACTTGAGATCTTGGTATCATTAGATTCCGATAAAAATCTTCTTGCTTTCCCCTGGATCATCGTCTGAAAGCCCGGTTTTTTCGCTGCTATTCAGGAAATCCACTCCGTGCAGATGATGTACGGACAAATCCCTTAGAGCGGGTCGTTAATAGAGACAAGTCGCGGTTACCATGGATGAGTAAAACGCAGAATGCAGGCCTTTTCTCAAGGCACTTAAGTCATGGATTTTATCAATGTATGATCAGCCCGGACGTAAGCAGGGGCATCAAGTCAAATGGCGGGGAAATAAAAAAGTGGAAAAAGAAGAAATAATAAAACTTTGTAGAAGTCTCGATGAAGGAAATTTTGCGGATGTAATGGTGGTTGGCGGCGGTATAAGCGGGATTCAGGCCTCGCTTGATCTTGCCACCGCGGGATTCAAGGTTTATCTGATTGACAAAGCCCCCACCATCGGAGGGCACATGGCTCAGCTCGACAAGACCTTTCCCACAAACGACTGCTCCATGTGTATAGAATCTCCAAAGTTTGTCGAGTGTAACAGACATCCCAACATAGAGATAATGACCTACACGGAGGTGGAAAGCTGTGAGGGGGAGGCAGGGGACTTCAGGGTGACCCTGGTCAAGAAACCCAGATATATCAAGGAAGATAATTGCACGGGCTGCACCACCTGCGTGGAATACTGTCCCGTCAGCTATCCTGACAAATACAACCAGGAGATATCGAAAAACAAGGCCGTCCACATCTACTTTTCCCAGGCTATCCCACTGGTGACATATATTGATGACAGCTGCCTGTTTCTAAAGGAAAAGAAATGCGCGATATGTCAATCGGTCTGCAAGAATGACGCTATAGATTTTGGCCAGAAGCCTGAGAGGATCGTCATAAATGTAGGAGCTGTGATACTCTCACCCGGGTTTGAGCCGTTCGACCCTGCTCTCAAACCTGAATACGGTTACTGCAGATATCAGAACGTGGTTACAAGTATGGACTATGAGCGGCTCCTTTGCGCAACCGGCCCGTACGAAGGGGAGATACTGCGCGCTTCGGACAGGGAACATCCTCGCAACATAGCCTGGATACACTGCGTGGGATCAAGGAGGGTCACCACCGGCGACAACAGCTATTGCTCTGCTGTCTGCTGCACCTACACTCAAAAGCAGGTCATTCTTACAAAAGACCATGATCCTTCAGCCCACTGCACGATTTTCCACAATGACATAAGATCATACGGGAAGGATTTTGAGCGGTTCTATCAAAGAGCTGAGAGGCTTCCCGATGTCAGGTTTGTGAGGAGCTACGCTACCATTGAAAGGGAGATACCAGGGACCAAGAACATAATCGTCAGATATTCTGATCCTGCGGAAGGGGTTAAAGAGTCGGAATTTGACATGGTGGTGCTCTCGGTCGGTCTGAATCCTCCATCTGATTTCAGACACCTTTCCGCAAAATTCGGCATTGACCTGACCGACCATGGATTCTGCAAGATTAACTCCGCCAATCCTATGGAGACATCACGCAGAGGCATATTTGTAAGTGGCGCTTTCCAAGGGCCGATGGACATTCCGGAGTCGGTCGTGACAGCCAGCGGGGCCGGGAGTCAGTGTGGTGAACTCTTGGGGTACCGGCGGGGAAAGCTGACCAGGGAGAGGGTCTATCCGCCTGAAAGGGATACCTCGAAGGAAAAGCCCAAAGTGGGTGTCTATGTATGTCACTGCGGAGCCAATATAGGTAGGGTTGTAGATGTGCCCTCCACGGTGGACTATGCGTTGACTCTACCCAATGTCGTTCACGCAGAAGAGGGGCTTTTCATTTGCTCGACAGAGGCAGCCCAGCGCATAGCCGATTCAATAAGGCAAAACGGCCTCAATCGCGTCGTTGTCGCAGCCTGCACTCCCAGGACCCATGAGCTCCTCTTCAGGGACACGCTCAGGGAGGGAGGAATAAACCAGTATCTCTTTGATTTTGCAAACATCAGGGAACACTGCTCCTGGGTGCACACCATGGAGAAGGAAGAGGCAACTGAAAAGGCCCAGGACCTCATACGCATGTCTGTGGCCCGCAGCAGCCTGCTTGAGCCCTTGCAGGAGTCTTATCTGCCGGTGAACAAGGCGGCACTGGTTATAGGAGGAGGCGTTGCAGGCATGACCTGTGCCTTATCAATCGCCGCACAGGGCCATGAGGTTTTTCTTCTTGAAAGGGATAGGGAATTGGGCGGAATGGCGAGAAGGATTTACTACACCCTTGAGGGGATGGATGTTCAGGCCTATCTGAGTGACCTCGTAAAGAAGGTCTATCGGCATCCCATGCTGCATGTTCACACTGGAGCTGTAATAAATAAGGTTTCAGGTTATGTCGGCAATTTTACAACGAATATTACATCCGAAAAGGGATATCATGAAATAAGACACGGAGCCGCCGTCATAGCTATAGGAGCTGAGCAATACACACCCTCGGAATATCTCTACGGCGAAGACGAAAGGGTAATGACCAACCTGGAGCTTGAGGGGAGAATTGCGGCCGGAGACGAAAAAATCCTAAAGGCTAGAACGCTTGTCATGATCCAGTGCGTGGGATGCAGGAACGAGGAAAGGAATTACTGCAGCCGCGTGTGCTGCTCCGGCTCTGTCAAAAATGCCCTCAAACTCAAAGACCTTAATCCTGAAATGGATATATACATACTGTTCCGCGACATGCGGACATACGGATTCCGAGAGGATTATTACCGTGAGGCCTCCGTGAGGGACATAAAGTTCATCCGTTACGAAGCGGAGGAAAAGCCACAGGTCGAGGCTACGCATGAAGACGGCCGTCCTGTTTTGAGGGTTACAGCCATTGATTACATACTCGGCAGAAAACTCGCTGTGGATGCCGACTTTGTTTGTCTTGCAGCCGCTGTGGTGCCCTCCGGATCGGCCAGGGAGATCGCAGGGTTGTATAAGCTTTCCCTTGGCCCCGATAGTTTCTTCCAGGAGGCCCATGTGAAGTTAAGGCCAGTTGATTGCGCGGCTGAGGGCGTTTATCTTTGCGGCACCGCTCACTATCCAAAGCATATTGCTGAGACTGTCAGCCAGGCTTATGGTGCCGCGGGCCGGGCCCTAACGCTTCTTTCCCACGATACGGTGGTTGCCTCGGGCTCTGTCTGTGACGTTGATGAGAAAAGGTGCATAGGATGCGGCACCTGCATTCCGGCATGCAGGTATGGAGCCATTGGATTCCAGGATACAAGGCAGGGGAGGAAGGCTGTCGTAAATCCCGTTCTATGCAAGGGAGACGGGTTGTGCAATGCGAAGTGCCCGACAGGCGCGATCTACCTTAAGCACTACAGGGATGAGCAGATTCTTAGGCAGATTGACGCAATGTTCAGCGAACAATGGATTGCCGATGAGGAGGAGATAGGGTAGATGGGGCGTAAGACTGAGATGAGCATCGGACATGACTTTAGACCCAAAGTCGTAGGCTTTTTGTGCAACTGGTGCTGCTACGGCGGCGCTGATCTGGCGGGGGTTTCACGGTTTCAATATCCTCCCTTTATTAGGGTCGTAAGGCTTATGTGTTCTGGCAGGGTGGATCTGTCTTTTATATTCAGATCATTTATGGACGGAGCAGACGCGGTATTTATCGGAGGTTGCCATATCAATGACTGCCATTACAACACAGAGGGAAATTACGATGCCTTGAGCATGACCCATCTGTGTAAGAAGCTCCTTGAGCGGGCTGGCATTGATCCTAAAAGACTCAGGCTTGAGTGGGTTTCGGCGGGGGAAGGAATAAGGTTTGCCGAGGTAATGAAGGATTTCGGAAAAGAGATCAAAAAACTAGGGCCCCTCGGAGCCGGTGAGGGCGTTAGCAGAGAAGAGCTTCAGCGAAGAATAAATGAGGTGGTAAGGCTTATTCCCTACATCAAGCTTGCGAAGAGGGAAAAACTTGCCCTACATGATCCTGATGAAGCGAGATACGAAAGCCTCTATTCGAAGGAGGAAATTGATGCGCTTTTCCGCGATGCGCCGTCCTATTATATTGATCCTGCAAAATGCCAGGCCTGCATGATTTGTTTTAAGAAATGCCCTGTTGAGGCAATAGACGGGGGAAAAAACAGGATACACGTCATAGATCAGGGCAAATGCATCAAATGCGGTACATGTTTTGAGGCGTGCCCTCCGCGCTTTAACGCGGTGGCTAAGATAATCGGAGATTCAATCCCCGAAGCCATTCCTGAAGGACAAAGAACTATAGTGAGAAAGAAGTGATATAACATCTCAATAACTGGTTGCTACCCTATATGAAAATTACGCCCACCACTTCCGTCGAGGGGGAGTCGTGAAGCGAAGGGGCATTTTCATATAAAGTATTGCTTTTTAGTCATTGATTGTATGAGCTCAAAAACTCGGGGCAGGTGCGGCTTCAGCCGCGCGGGAACCTTGCGCCCCGCGCCTGAAGGCGCACCTACAGGCCCTGATTCCTGGTCTGCATGTCCTGATCTGCGCAAGGCCATCCCCCCAATGATTGAGCTGATACCTTTGATATTCAATAATCGAGGGCGAGTTTTTATAGGATGTTCCTTTCTTAACCTATTTTTATATCGTAATTTCCATATTGACAAAAAGGTGACAACCCTTTATCTGTTGCCCTGTCAATAAAAATCCATTTGAGGCTGGTTTTCCGCATGAAAAGGTTTTTCGGTTTTACCTGACGTGGCACGCTTTCATCCACCCGTGTAAGGTGGATGTGGTAAGGCTGAAGACTTTTCCCCATTTTCCTTCCTTAAGGACATTGTGAGATACCTTCTCGCCTTTGCGCGCTCCGTGTTTTTTGCTGATTCAGGGGCAATGGTGCTGGGCGCCCCGCGGGCTTCAAACCCGTAGGCCCGGTCTGCAAAACCGGGAGGAGGTTCGATTCCCCTTGCCCCTTCCATG
>MNYJ01000037.1 GCA_001874005.1 Desulfobacteraceae bacterium CG2_30_51_40 | reverse complement strand
AATGATTAATGGCGTTTTCTACAGTGTTAAGTTCTTTACCCTGGTGTGTTATATTACCTAGTGTCCATCCGGAAATGAGATAGTTTCGTCGAGTTCAAGGCGGGCGATAATTTTAACCATAGGAATACATTGACGTATTTCGAGGATTAAAATTTGAGCCCAACGCCGAAATCGGTGAAAATAGCCATTTCCGGATGGACACTAGCTATAAGTATCCTGCAAGTGACTGTGGCAAGAGCAAAACGCAGCATATAAGCGTTTTTTAACGGCGCGCTGACAGCTTGATGGCCCATATTGGCCTTCTGTTTCCCTAGCCGTTTTCCCGGCGCTTGATCCGTAAAGCCTGTTGAGATAAGATAGGTTTTAAACGGATGCTTTCAGTACGCGCCATGTGGCATCCTAGGAAAATGTCGTATATCTTTTTCCTGTTTTTTTATTTAGCGTGAAAATACACCACGCTGTTCCATCGGGGTCGCAATCGCAGTCGAGAAGCGCGGGCCGGGCTTACTGGTCAGGGACGATACCGATGCCGATCCCGAAAAAGCTTTCGGAAACAGAGAAGAGATTGAAAGAGGATTTTCATCCTCAGCGGGGACGTAAATCGCGTCACGAAGGTTTGGAAAAGCAGCGGCGGATTATGAAAAGTTTCAGGCGTGAGCTTTATTTTGAGATACCTGCCCGGAGAGGCTTCGTGAATATAACCGGCCAGGTAAAAGACTGTGTGAAGGCCAGCGGTATTAAAGAAGGCATTGTTCTTGTAAACGCCATGCACATAACCGCGTCCGTTTTTATTAATGACGATGAACCGGGCCTCCATGAAGACTTTGAAAAGTGGCTTGAAAGACTTGCCCCTCACGAACCTGTCTCCCAATATAGACACAACGTGGGTGAAGATAATGCCGACGCCCATCTCAAAAGGCAGATAATGGGCAGGGAGGTTGTTGTCGCTGTTACGGATGGAGCGCTTGACCTTGGAACATGGGAAAGGGTCTTCTACGGCGAATTCGATGGAAGGCGCCGAAAAAGGGTTTTGGTGAAGATAATAGGTGATTGATGCCTTAGATGAAAGTGGGGGTGTTTTGATGAAGAAGGTTGTCGTAGTTGGTTGCGGCGCATATATAGATGGCGGATATGGCTGTCCTGCCGAATGGCGTTGTCTTAAGGCGGCGGCATTGGGAGAAGGGAACTTTGAGGAACCTGTTCAGGTATTGGGTTTTTCGCGCTGTGAGTGCCCTGGAAGAACCATCGCTGCTAATTTGGGGGTAGCAATTAAGATGTCGGGAATAAAACCTGACCTCATATACTTCAGTACATGTCTATCAAAGGCAAAACCCGTCTGTCCCTATGGTACGCCTGAGCAGTTTGCCTCTATCGTAGAGGAAAAAACCGGAGTAAAGGTCGTTCACGGAACTCACGACTATCATTAAGACGGTGAGTGGAGATGATGTCTTCTTGAAAATGATCGTTTTTTTAGAGAGAACACGAAGTGCTTGAAGCAGATAGCCTGATAAAGTCCTATGGTGGCAGGCTTGTTGTTGATCATGTGAGCCTTAATGTATGCCCTGGTGAGGTTGTGGGTCTACTCGGTCCAAACGGGGCGGGCAAGACCACCACCTTCTATATGATAATAGGCCTTATAGCACCTGACCAGGGCAGGGTTATTTTAAACTCAGTAGAGATCGGTAAGATGCCCATGTATGAGAGGGCGCGGAAGGGTATTACCTATCTTCCCCAAGAGCCTTCCATCTTCAGGAAACTAACTGTTGAGGAAAACATCCTTGCCATACTGGAAACCTTGCCGTTAACACGCGGGGAAAGACTTGCAAGGTTGAGGGAACTTCTTAAAGAACTGAATATCTCCCATCTCGCAAAGAATAAGGCCTATTCTCTGAGCGGAGGAGAACGAAGGAGGGTAGAGATAACAAGGGCAATGGTGTTGTCGCCTTCCTTTATCCTGCTTGACGAACCCTTCGCCGGCATTGATCCCCTGGTTGTACAGGACATCCAGAATGTCATAAGGCAACTAAAAGAAAAGGGGATCGGCGTTATCATAACCGATCACAATGTCAGGGAGACTCTTCACGTCTGCGACAGGGCCTATATTCTAAACGAGGGGAAGATTTTGGAGTCGGGAACCCCTGAGGAGATTGCGAGAAGTATCAAGGCAAGGGAGATATACTTAGGGGAGCACTTTTGTCTGGAAACGCAACCATTGCTTCCCCGGCTGGGGTGAGGGATATGGGAAGGAGATATTTTCATTCTTCGTTGCGGCCCATCTGATCTTGAGAGCTGAAATGATCAGAAGTGTTTCCATGGCAGGGTTTGCTGCCCTTTACCTTCCACTTCAGATAATCTCCATAGGAAATACAGGGGCCAAGATCACAGGTGATTATTCTCTGCGGCCGCTTTTTGCATGAATTGCACCGAGTAGTGCTGCACACCTGGCATTCAAGGCAATCAGGACATTGTTTTCTCGTTTTGCTGCCTCTGTTCAACTAAACAGTCCTCTAATAGGATCATTGAATGAAAATTGTTCTGGTTTTTCCACCATTTTATCTGTCCTCAATGTATAATCTTCCTCCTTTAGGCCTCCTCAATATAGCCGGAGCCATGAGGAAAGAGCCCCATACCGTGGCGGTTCTGGACATGGTACTGGCCCTTAGAAAAGGTGCCCTCAAATTCGGAAGACGGATATATGATGATTGCGCTGAAATGATAGCAGATTACAAGCCCGATGTGGTAGGCTTTTCAGCACAGTGCACTACCTATCCTTCCGTCTTGCATATTGCAGAGAAAATTAAGTCCGCAGTGCCTTCAGTCAAGATCATCCTTGGCGGACACAACGCCTCTTTTGTTGATTCTGAAACGCTCTATCGCTATCACTTCATAGATTTTATTGTGCGCGGGGAAGCTGAGATTACCTTCCCCGATCTGATTCGTGCGGTTTCATCGGATCAAGATCTTGAGCGCGTTAGAGGGATTTCTTTTAGAAGAGGAGAGGATGTTATCCGAAATCAAGATAGGGGACTGGTACAGGATCTGGACTCACTGCCTTTGCCAGACTACAGCCTTGCAGAACCCCTTGTGGTTTATAGAGACGCCTGCGGTCTTCCCCGGTCAATTGCCATTCTGGAAGTAGGCAGGGGGTGTCCGCACAACTGCATATACTGCTCTGAGTCTGTTCTTTGGGGGCGCAAAACAAGAACATTTTCCATTTCAAGGATCGTTTCGGAGATGGAGCATCTCCGAGATCAAGAGGGTGCCGAGTGCTTTGTACTGGCATACGATCAATTCACAGCCCAAAGAAGATTTGTGGAATCATTCTGCAGGAGTGTAATTGACAAGGGTCTGAGCAGTACACCCTGGTATTGTATATCCAGGCTTGATACGGTTGACAGGGAACTGCTGGGGCTGATGAAGGAGGCCGGATGCGAAAGCATGTGCTACGGGATTGACTCCGGCTCCAAGAAAACCCTTTCTTTTATAAGGAAAAAGATTGATCGGGATATCCTTTTTGAGAGGGTCGCAGAGACTACAGAACAGGGAATGATACCTACGCTCAGCTTTGTTATAGGGTTTCCAGAGGAAGAGCGAAGCGACATAGATGAAACCCTTTTCATGGCATTAAGGACGGGCATAGTCGGTAACAGCAATCCCCTTATCCAGATGCCTACCGTTCTTCCCGGAACAGATCTTCATAGAAGATACGGCGGAGAACTTATCCGGAAGGTGGATACATATTTTTCCCTGGGTCTGGAATTCGATGAGGGAAGAAGACTTTCCGAAGATGAAAAATTGATAAACTCTGATCCTCTTCTATTCAGCTCTTTTTATAATGTTCGGTGCAGGGGTGTTTCCCTGGAGGAGCTTTCCACGCTGGCCGGATACTTTCCTTTGATGGTACAATTTTTCCCAAGATCATTTCTGCTGCTAAGTCTTGAGTACCGATTTTCAGTATCATCCCTGTTCATTGAATGGATAAGTTATGTAGGGAAGATGACCAGCAGGGAAGCTCCTGAGTTCAATGCGCACGACCTCTATCTTCATTTCGCAGGTTTTGTGGAGATATTCAGAAAAAGAAAGGCGCCCTTGAGACTTGATTATCTGGGAGATGTGCTGAAATATGAAAAACTCTGTCTTGAATCCGCAGGGCGAAAGGCCACAATAGGCAGTATTAAGGCATTTGAGGAGGGCGGCATTCTCTATGCAGTCCCGTCTCTTTCCAAGGGGTTAATAATCGAAAGATTTGATTTTGATCTTCCTGTGATTATTTTAGACCTGAAAGCAGGAAAGTTCCTTGAACGATACGAGGCTTCCCCGTCCAATATCTTATTTAGACACGTTGGGGATCAGCTTGAAACAGCGCAGATTGATGACGATACGAAAGATTTCCTTACCCTGTGCGACGGAGTCAGGTCATTAAAGGATATTATTAAACGGATGAAGCGAGAGGGAAAGGAGATTAAGAAAAGGGAACTGGAGAAGATGTACATAGAGGTCTTTCGCACTCTCTGTGACGAAGGGTATCTCAAGTGCAATGATCCTGGTCCCATCCAGTGAAAGGAGGTGATTTTGTTGATGAAGATCAAGAAGGTTGAAAAGAGAGTTTCCTATGCTGCCAGTTGTCATGCTCCATCTTGTCATGCGCCTTCATGCCACGCACCTGCGTGTCATTCGCCGGCATGCCATTCACCATCATGCCACGCACCGGCCTAGGTTGCACAATAGCGCTCTAACGGGGATATTTTTGGATGCGATGCATCCAAGATGCCCCGTAGAGTGATTTAACGGAAATGAAAGAATCCCTCATACAGTATCTGTCTTGTCCGGCATGTATTCCCCTTGAAGGAGAGCTGTCTCCTATTTTCTTCGATAACGAAGGCAATGATATCATTTCAGGTTTCCTTGAATGCCATCTCTGCCGCAAGAGATATCCTATTGCTGATGGAGTGGCTGTATTGCTCCGTGAAACTCACCGGGCCGGTTCTGAGTCGGTCTATGAAAAACCTGCGGCAGTGTCATCTTACCTGTGGAGTCATTATTCGGACCTCTGGGGTGATCCTGATTCAAGCAACGCTTACGGGCATTGGGCCAAGCTCATTGGCGATTCCGGAGGCATTGCACTGGACGCGGGATGTTCTGTTGGCCGTTTCACCTTCGAGATGGGAAAATGCAGCCGATTGAGCATCGGGGTTGATAATTCCGTGGCCTTTGTTCGAAAGGCAAGGGAACTCGCTGCCAGGGGAAGGCTTAAGTTTATGGAGCCTCTTGAAGGTGAGATCGAAAGAGAAATCGAGATAATTATTCCTGATGAACTGGCTGCATCGTGTGTGGAGTTCATAGTGGCGGATGTCACATCTCTACCCTTTAAAAGAGGCGTCTTCAACAAAGTTGCGTCACTTAACATTATTGATAAGGTACCCTTGCCTCTGATGCATCTTAAGGAGATGGACAGGGTTGCAAACCATGAGGCGGCTCAGTTCCTGTTCTCTGATCCGTTTTCCTGGTCAGAGGCTCACACCCCCAAAGAGTGGTGGATGGGAGGAGTTTCAGAGGGCCTTTTCAGAGGATATGGAATAGACAACGTAAAGTCTGTTCTTGTTTCCCGGATCAACGAGGGCCTCAATCCATGGCTGATAGAAAAGGAGGGAGATGTGTGGTGGAAGATCAAAACGCACAGAAACCATTTCGAACTCATAAGGAGCCTTTTTATTAAGGCGGTCAGGCCGTGAGGCCGACCAGTCGGGCAAGCTCTTTCCCCGCATCATAGGCCTCCTTCAAATATTCAGGATGAGACAAGACGTCTCCTTCAAAATCAAGGCCCCTGTAAAGAAGACTGCGCCAGAGCCTAATGTCAAGGGCGTCAAAAAAGTATTTAACGGTAAGAAGTGGGCCTTCGAACAAGCGTTTTCCCTTAGTCGCCCCAGCCGATATGAATAGTCCCTTTCTGGCTTGATCGGTAGTTCCGAAGGGAGCCTTTTCGATCCAGTATTTTTTTACCCACAGCGACTGGCAGCGATCCATGAGTATCTTGGTATGGGCGCTAACGGTATAAAAGAATATCGGGGACGAAAGAATAATGGCATCACAGGAGATAAGCCTGTCATAAAGAGATTGAAAATCGTCTTTAATAACACACCTGCCGGTTTCCTTGCACCCGTATATCTCCAGACATGGCGAAATCTTCAGGTCTCTTAGG
Source organism: Desulfobacteraceae bacterium CG2_30_51_40 (assembly GCA_001874005.1). GTDB lineage: Bacteria > Desulfobacterota > DSM-4660 > Desulfatiglandales > Desulfatiglandaceae > CG2-30-51-40. The sequence goes on along the minus strand of MNYJ01000037.1, from coordinate 18,425 downwards.
ATGACATGATCAATATTGCATCCCGCCTCTCTTGCCCCCCCGGATGGCGCTATCGAGAAGAGAGGCCGTATTTCCGCTTCTTCGCGGGCTTCCCTGTATTGCGAGAATGGTTTTCATTGTCATAACGCCTCATGAAAAGTAAGATTCAAATCCGAGTTAAAAAAAGGAGGTATCTTATCTTGGTAAATAAATCCGACAGATTAACATCTCTGAAGGCAGAAATAATTGATGTCAAAGGTGAGTGTACCGCAGGCCACAGAAAAGGGGATAGCTTTAATCTAAGCTGTTATACCAGCGGTGGACTTTGCGGCTTTTTCTACCACGATATCTTCCCCGGCCTCAGCGTTATGCAGTTCGGAGGCAGATATCCCTGGAACAAAGGGGATGAGATGGTAGTTGAATGCCCTGACAGGAAAAACGCCGTAACCCTTCGAATAACTCCGGGTAAACCGTAGGCGGTCTCTTTGGACGCGCAAGTCCTTCCTTGTTTATCATGGATAATTATATGAAAATGCCCCTCGCCTTTACTCCTCTTCCTCGACGGGGGAGGGAGGGGTGGGGGTGATTTTCATGCTTCGTTGTGCCCCAAAAGGGCATTACCGTTAGAGCTTAACTAGTGCCCATCCGGAAATGGCTATTTTCACCGATTTCGGCGTTGGGCTTAAATTTTAATCCTCGAAATACGTCAATGTATTTCTGCGGTTAAAATTATCGCCCGCCTTGAACTCGAAGAAACTATCTCATTTCCGGATGGACACTAACTAAGAGGCGGGGCTCCTAAAAAATATTTCAGGAGGCGCCCAGACTCCGCTTATTAGCCCTTTTTTCTGGATTTTCTGGCCTTTTTCAGCATTTCTCCCAGTCCGCTTTCCCTGGCTCTTTTCTTCCTCCTGTTGGTGAGGGTCTTGGCAGCGAGGGATTCCCTCGCAGAAAAACCGTATTTCTTGCGGTATTCTTTGAGGCTCAAACCGTGATCCTTTAGATGTCTGCTTGTAAGCTGTTTGAATTCCTTGCCGCAGATAAGACAGATAACTTTATTTCGCCTTATTGAGCGCCTTGGATCAAGCTTGCCCTGTGATTCAAAAATGTTGTCTGATGCTTGTTCGGAGCTTGCACCTGTGTCTTCCAGCTCCTTAAGAGATTTTAGCGCCCTGAATGTCTTTTTTAGAAATTCACCGATTTCCTCTCCCGACATTGTGGAGTGGCTGGCCTGTGCAGCAGCAATATCGGCAGCCATCTCAGTAAGCAGTTTTGCCATAATAACACACCTCCCTAAGGCTATATTCGATGTTTGTCAATCAATATCACAATCTCTATTCTTTTGCTAGAGCTTTCTTGCAAATGGCCTTAAAATTGTAATTAAGTCAAGAAGACACTCCGGCACTATTATCAACTAACTGATTACCTTGGAATCTTGACACATGAGGCTTCAGGGCCTATTGTTTAATTGTATCAATTTATCTGAAAATGTTTCTAAACAAGTGGGTATTTTCATGCTTCGTTGCGCTCCACCAGGGAATGGGGGTTTGGCAGGATGCATCGCTGACTGGTCTCCCGAAAAGCAGCCGGAAAGTAAGTCTGCGGGTAGAATAGAATACCTTAAAACCAACGATGATTACTTGACTCGAATCTGAAGAAAGGGATTTCTCTTGTGACTTATGGAGAGTTTTTCAAGCCGATAGAGCTTGCGGATAGGGATATATTCAAGAACTTCTTGATTCATGATCATCCGGGCATTTCCGAGTGTTCCTTCACAAATCTATTCGTATGGAAAAGACGCTATAATCCCTTGTGGACGGTGCAGGAAGAATGTCTTCTGCTAGTATGCCTTCCAGGCGATGAAGAACCTTTTGCCCTGCCGCCCGTCGGCACCGGAGACAGGGTAGAAGGGGTTTATTTGCTCATGGAAGCAATGGCTGATTTGGGTGCCAGCCCAAGAATATGCAGGGTCCCGGAGAGCTTCATCAGTGCTTACCTGGATCACGAACGATTTTTCTGGAGTCTTGACAGAGACAACAGCGACTATATCTACTTTACACGGGATTTGATTGAGCTTTCGGGTAACAGGCTACACAAGAAGAAAAACCATCTGAATCACTTCATGCGTCATAACGTCTTCGAATACCGGCCTATGGATCTTGAAATGATAGAATGCGTCCTCGACATGCAGGAGGAATGGTGTCAAGTAAGGGAATGTATTGAGAGCAATGAATTGGTCTCGGAGGACTATGCAATTAGACAGGCCCTTACGCATTTTGAAGAGCTTAATTTAGAGGGAGGAGTGATCGTTATGGGAGGCAAGGTGGAGGCCTTTTCTTTAGGAGAACTTCTAACTTCGGATACCGCCGTCATACATTTTGAAAAGGCTAATCCCTCGATACCAGGTCTTTACGCTGCTATAAACCAGCTATTTTGTTCACATGCCTGGCCTCTGACAACCTATATCAACAGGGAACAGGATCTTGGGAAGGAAGGGTTGAGGAGGGCCAAGGAATCTTATCGTCCACACCACATGCTTCACAAATTTACCGTCTTGCCCTTGACTTAATGAGGAATGTCGGGGATGGGTTTTCTTGGCAATCAGGTAAAAAGTGTTTTACTGAAAGGAGGCTTACATGGCGACAATGCATTCCTACACAAAGTATGAGAACAGGGTGGTGCCCGGGCTGAGGCAGAATCTTAATAAATCAGAATCCCCTGAGGATGTAAGAAACTTTTTTGCCCATGCTGCAAGAGAGCTTCTCGATAGCGTCATGGAAGGCGTTACTCAGATAGGTTATGAGGACATAGCCCTTTTGCCTGGATCCGATCCTCCTTACGTCCTGTCAGACAGACTTACGGGACTGGAGGCTTTCAAGTCTGTCTGGAACAGCTCAGATCTTGCCCAGGTACTGGCGAGAATTGCTGAACCTGCGGTCAGAAGATACAAATACCTTCAGAAGAACCTCGAAAGAACAGAGGCAAAGATTAGAATGTAGGAGGCACGGAATAAAAGCCTATTGAAAATAAAGCGATGGCTGGGTTGAGCAGAAGCACCCGAACCCAAGGGGTTGGCCATTATCGAGGGATTAAAGTGTGTATCGGGGTGTGCCACGGTAACAGTGGATAAGCTAAACGAAGCGGATAGTGCCTTTTCTAAGAAACCGTTTATATGAAAATGCCCCTTGCCTTTACGCCTCCCCCTCGACGGGGGAGGAAGGGGTGGGGATGATTTCCATCTTTTGTTATGCCCTGCCAGGGCATGAGGGTTAGATCATAAGATGTCTAAAGGAATCTATGGGAAGGGCGGTGGCCGTGATAGATCCGGGCCGCCGGCCTCCATTGACGGCAACACTGGCGACAGTCCCTACTGCAGCATCGCTGTATGACAGGGTCATGGATGCAGCGGTGATAATATCCTTAGCTTCAGGCTCTCCGCTGACCAGGGTGGTGGGTCCGGGAAAAAATTCTACGTTCATGATGATATCCTCCTTATCCGCAAGAGCGACTATTTTTTCATTGTCGTAGAGGTTTCTGCCCACGACTGCCTTTGCTTCGGGTGACAGCCTGAAATGGCGCCCGGTCCGTAGAAGTTCTATCTGATTAGGATCAATAGGTTTCCTTTTTAAAAGCATCAAGTCCTTCAGCCTCCTGGAAAAGGTCTTCTCAGTAAGGAGACAACCCCCGGCCGGCGTCTCATATTCAGTGATCCCAAGGTCCTTTGCAAGCCTGATCTGAGGTTTTCTTGACCTTCCCTGCAACCCCAACAGTGCTTCTCGGGTCACCCATCCCTCACGTTCGGGAAGGCTGGGGGAAAGAAGCCTTGCGGAGAGCGGACGCAAAATAAGATCAGCGATTCCGCTTTCTTTGGCTACTATCGCCATTGCTCTTTTATTCTGTGAAAAAGGCCTCTGGCCCAAGACCTCTCCTGTTGCTATAAACGAAGCCCTTCCTTCAGACAGCATCTCACCGGCTATTTTGAACATGAGCGCGTGGCAGTCTATGCATGGATTCATGTTGGCCCCATAGCCATGAGGGGGATTTTCCAGCATCTTGAAGTGTCTTGCGGTTATGTCAACTGATATGAAAGGAATGCCAATCCGTTCGGCGGAAATCCTGGCATTTTCGGACCGGAAAAAGGGCGTTTCAAAAAAGACAGCCTGGACGTCAATTCCCTGATTACGCAGGATAATGGTGGAGATAAGGCTATCCAGGCCCCCTGAAAATATGCACAGGGCTTTCATGGTATTCTTTAATGCTACTTTCTAGAGACCGGCGGCTGCAATGCCTTCGACTGCCAGCCTTTGTTTGTCGGAAAGGATTTCGGGGACCTTGACATTAATCTCAACGTAGGCATCTCCTTTCCCTCCTCCCCTCATGTGAGGAAGGCCGTATCCCTTAAGCCGCAGCCTGGAGTTGGTCTGGGTTCCCGGGGCTATCTTCACCTTGAGGTTGTTTCCATATATGGTAGGAACCTCAAGTTCGCCGCCCAACGCGGCCTCTGAAAATCTTATTTCTTTCTTGACATAAATATCATCATTTTCTCTTCTGAAGAGGCCGTGTTTATTTACTCGTATGACTATGTACAGATCTCCTGCCCGGCTTCCATTAAAACCCCCATGGCCCTTTCCGTGAAGTCTCAATTTTTGACCGTCTGCAATGCCTGCGGGAACCTTGACGCTTATCTTTTCAGTCCGGCCTTCACGATCGTAGCTGATAGTCTTCTGTCTGTCTGCCGTCAGATCTTCAAGATCAAGATGGAGTTCGTAATAAATATCTTTTCTCTTTTCCGTATCATAGGGATCAAACCCCTGGCCCTGACACTTGAAAGGATTAGGCCTGTTGAATGAGTTGAATTGCCCCTTACCTCCTTCTGTCCCGGTGAAGAAGTTGGTGAATATGTTTTGGGAACCAGCTCCAAAGCCGAACTCTCTGAATATGCTTCCCATATCGAACCCACGGAATATGTCCTCCTGACTAAAGCGTCTCTGGAAGCCCTCCGCTCCGAAGGTGTCGTACTGCTTTTTCTTCTCAATATTGCTCAGTACTGCATAGGCCTCGTTAATCTCTTTAAAGCGGCTCTCAGCATCTCTGTTTCCCGGATTTCGATCAGGATGATACTTCAAGGCGAGCTTCCTGTATGACTTCTTTATATCTTCTGCGGAAGCACTCCTCGAAACGCCAAGGATACTATAGTAATCTTTCACAGTCATAGTGAATTGGTAAAGCCCTCGAGTGTGAGTTAGTGCCCATCCGTAAATGGCTATTTGCACCGATTTCGGCGTTAGGCTCAAATTTTAATCCTCGAAATACCTCCATGTATTCCTGCGTTTAAAATTATCGCCCGCCTTGAACTCGACGAAACTATCACATTTACGGATGGACACAAGTTAACGATAAATTCCTTAACATATAAAGGATAAACACAGGGGGTTCTAAGTCAAGTATGCGACGCTCTCCATAAATAAAAGACTTGACACCTTCCTTCAAGATGGGCAACAGTCAAGACGTTCATCAACTCGAAAAGACAATCCATTTAGACAGTTCTAGGTCTGGGTGATGAAATAATTACTTTATCCGGATTAATCTCTGGGGGATTTTTCTGTGGCCTTCGATCTTGCCGGATTTCACCGACGCAATAGATCCGATGTGGTTAGGGAGTGGGTGAGCAAACTTCATTCGGAGGTAGGAGCGCAGTATTCCGGCAGGCCTGTTGAAGAGCTGAGAAAAACCGTCACCAGGGCCTATGATGCGAATCATAAGGCGGTGGTTGACGGGGATTACAGCCGCCTAAACAGATTCATAGAGAAAATTACCCGCCTTCGGCTCGAGGCAGGGTTTCTCCTCAGTGATGTTCAGAAGGCCTTTGAACTCTATCGTACAATCATCCTGCCTCTACTGGCAAAAGAAGCTAATATCGAGGAATATTTCGCTCTAACCAACAAGATTAACGGTTGCCTAGCCTACACCATTCATCGCTTCAGTGACCATTTCCAGCAGATGCATGAGCGCAGGATAATGGAGCAAAATAGGAAGCTGGAGGAGGAGGTAAGGGTCAGGACCTCGGAGCTAAGAGAATCCGAACGTAAGTACAAAACATTGGTTGAAGAGATAAACGACGGCTACTTCGTCATTCAGGATGAAGTGGTAGTTTTTGCAAACCGTGCCTACTGTGATATGCACGGTTGCGAGCTAGCCGATGTAATTGGAGAAAAGTATATCAGCTTCCTGGCCCCTGAAAGCAGGGAAAAGGTTGTTGATATATACAACAGGAGCAGAGAAAGCAGGTCGGCTCCAAGCACGTTTGAATATATGCGCCTCCATAAGGATGGCCGTAGCCTTCCTACGGAGATAACCGCCAAAGTTACAAGATACGAAAATCGCTTTTCTAATATCGGTATCTGCAGGGACATAAGCAGGAGGGTTGAGATGGAGAAGCGAATGAGGGAGGCTGAACGTATGGCCTATGTTGGTCATATAACTACATCCCTGTCGCATGAAATACGCAACCCGCTTTCCGCAGTTAAGATGAACCTTCAGATTCTCTCCAAGAACGCTCAGATGTCGGCTAACGATCGCAGGAGGGCAGACATCTCGGTGAGGGAGGTAATAAGGCTTGAAAGAATACTGGCGGAACTCTTGGACTTTGCAAAGCCTGTCCAGATGGAATTCAGGCAGTGTAATGTCAACCAGCTTATTTCATCTCTGATGGAGCTTATCAGTATTCGTTTGAAGGAGGAAGGATTGCGCGCCTATCTGGCACTCGACCGGAAGATGCCCGACTCTGAGATGGATGGAGAAAAGATAGGGCAGGCCCTCATGAACCTCCTCATAAATGCCATCGAGGCATCGCCGAAGGGAGGGCGTATCCGTATAAAAAGCAAGTACCACAACAATGCCGCGATTAAGAAGATTGAAATAGGGATAATGGATGAAGGGACAGGGGTTCCCGAGGCCCTTTCCAAGGAGATATTTAAACCTTTCTTTACGACCAAGACTAAGGGAACCGGCCTTGGTCTTGCCAACGTGAAACGAATTATAGAAGCTCACAACGGTTGGATTGAAGCGGGTAACCAAAAGCCCAGGGGAGCAGTATTTAGAGTTTTGCTGCCGATTGGAGGAGACAATGGCCAACGTACTTATTATAGATGACGAATGGTCCATACTTGAATCGCTGGAGATGTTTCTGAACGAAAAGGGCCACACCGCCTTCAAGGCTGCTACCGGAGAGGAGGGATATCGCCTTTTCTGCAGCGTGGGGCCTGACATGGTTTTTCTCGATATAAGGCTGCCTGATCTCAATGGCCTCGATGTGCTGGAGCGTATAAAGATAAAGATGCCTACTGCGAAGGTTACCATGATGACAGCCTTCCATGACATGGAGACTACCATTAAGGCAATGAAAATGGGTGCCTACGATTATATCCATAAGCCCCTTGACGTTGATGAGGTGGAGAAATCTTTAGGTCGTGCTTTGCATCTGGCGGAAATAGATAAAGACACACCCCTCATAGAGGAGGCGGGAGAAGCTCCGGAGGCAGGGCTCATAATTGGAAAGAGCCGGAAAATTATGGAAATATTTAAAATGATCGGATTGCTTTGCCAAAACCGTGCTACCGTTCTTATTCAGGGTGAGACGGGTACCGGAAAAGAGCTGATCGCAAGAGTGATTCACCGCAACAGCCTTTATAGAGAAGAACCTCTAATTACAGTTGACTGCGGAGCCCTGGTTGAAACCTTATTGGAAAGCGAGCTGTTCGGGCATGAGAGCGGAGCCTTCACAGGTGCGGTGAGGACCAAAAAAGGCAAAATCGAACTTGCCGGCACAGGGACACTTTTTCTGGATGAGATTGGGGAGCTGCCCATGAGCCTTCAGGGAAAGCTCCTCGGGTTTCTCCAGAGAAGGGAATACATGAGGGTAGGCGGTCAGGAGACCCTGAAATCCCGATGTCGGATCATAGCGGCGACAAACAGGGATCTTCAGGATCAATGCAGAAAGGGACTTCTTAGAGAAGATCTCTATTTCCGCCTGAAGGTGGTTAGCATTCACGTTCCACCATTGAGAGAGAGAATCTCTGATATCCCTGATCTTGTCAATCATTTCATCCAGAAAATCAATCTGGAGATGGGCACACGCGTCACAAAACTGGAATCCGGGGTTATTGAGCACCTTATGGCCCAAGATTGGATAGGTAATGTGAGGGAAATGGAAAATGTTCTGGTCGAGGCCCTTGTCAAGGCGAACGGAGAGGTGCTCCTCCTAGAAGATATACTGGGTATTATCTCCAGAAAGCCTTCCGCAAGAGTGCAGCAGAATTCTTCTTGCGCACTCGATGCCATGGAAAGGGAGCATATCCAGAACGTACTTGAGAAGCTCGGTTGGAACCGCACCAGGACAGCGCGCGCTTTGGGAATATCGCTTCCTACCTTAAGGAGCAAGATAAGAAAATACAGCATTCAACCGATGCTCACCGATGGAGTGCGAAAAGCAGGGTGAAACTATTTTGCGGGTGGGGTGAAAAGAATTTTCAGGATTTTACTTATCAGCGCCGGCATTTCAGTATCGTTCAAACCTTTTTTACTTTTTGATGGTAATAAATTATTATGTATTATTGTCGTCTGCTTGGGGCGCCTTTTATCGCGGAACACTATTTGCTTCCAGGTTGCTTTCGGGTATAAACTGCGCGGAGAAGGGGAGATGGAGATTGCAACCCTTAAGGCTAAGGAGAGGGAGCACATCGCAGGAGTGCTGTCTAGTACTGCTTGGGACATTGAGAGATCCGCGTGTCTCCTGCAGATCAGCCCATCCCAATTGAGAAGAAAAATTAGGGAGCACAGGCTAGAAGATTATGAACAGTATAAAAATGATAAAAATCATCCCGTTTCTTGAAATCTTATCCATGCTGAGGTGTGTAATAGAAACCAACAAGCTTGGCCACAATAAACAACAAAGTTAAGATATGCGGTAAGGTGTTTGTCTTTTTATTAATTGCAATTCAAAACTGAAGGAGGGCAGGAGATGAAAAGAACATGGTTGGGGTTTTTGATGGTTGTGCTTTCGTTGGTTTTAATGGCTTTGCCGGCCAAGGCTGCGGCCGCGGCGGGAGGTGATCCTATAGTAATAGGGTGCCCACTTTCCACTGCGTACCTATATGGTTGGGATGCAGAAAGGGCTATCCGGTTGGCTGTTGAAGAAATAAACGCCAAGGGAGGTGTCAATGTTGGAGGCAGTTTCAGACCGCTCAAGGTTGAGGTCATGGATACGAGAGACCTTGAACCGGGTGTGCCCGTAAGTGAGGCCCTCCTTGCAGTTGAGAAGCTCATACTTGAAAAGAAAGCCGATTTCATTCTGGGTGGGCCGGTACGCTCGGAGGCTGCCCTGGCTGCTATGCCTCTTCTTTCAAAACACAAGAAGGTCTCAATCCTCTCGACTGGGGTACTTACCCCCAAGTACCACGCCCTTATCGAGGAGCAGTATGACAAGTATAAATATTGCTTTCGAATTCACGGGGAGGCCAAGTGGCTGGTTAAGGAAATTTTGACTTGCCTCGGCGAAATCAAGGCCGCCTACGGCCTCGATAAACTAATGATCATGGTTCAGGATGTCGCCCATGCGCGTGCTGCTGGAAAGATACTAGGCGACCTCGCTGCCAAGAGCGGATGGACAGTGACAGGCACCGAGATATATCCGACCGGTACAACGGATTTCTCCATGGGACTTATAAAGGCTATTAAAACAGAATCTCAGGTTCTGAGCCTCTGGATGGACATGCCCGAGAGTTCTATCTTGCTGAAGCAGTGGTATGATATGAAGGTCCCGGCCCTTCCATTCGGTTCGACCCTCAGCGCCGCGGAACAGCCCGGATTCTGGAAAGCCACCGAAGGAAAAGGAGAGTTCTGCCTCGCTAACGTGGTGAATGCAGGAAATGCGCCGAGTGATGCTACAGAATGGACCATGAAGTTCTATAACGCATATACAGCCAGATGGAATATAGAACCAGAGGGACTGGGATCCTCAAGCAGCTACACAGCCGTTTATGCACTAAAGGAAGCCATTGAAAGGGCTAAGTCTCTGGATTCTGATGCCGTTGTTATCGCACTGGAGCAGACCGATATGGTAAGTCCCTATGGTCGGATTCGTTTTACTCCCAAAGGTCATCAGGTTATTCCCAGCCTGACTCCGGAAGAAGGTGCTGTGGGAAGCATTTTTCAGTGGCAGGCTGAAAAACGTGTCGTTGTCTTTCCTAAATCCATAGCTAAAGGCACTATTCAGTTGCCTCCCTGGATGAAAAAGAAATAATCAGTCTCAACGACTCTACGGCCTTTCTTCAAAGGCGATCCTCGTGACGGGAGGATCGCCGAGGGCCTTGGATTATTTGTGAAATCCCTTAGGCCTTTTCGGCTTTGGATAGCTCAAACGGTATTTTGGAATTTTGGAATATCAAAATGGATATTATAATTTACGGCATAATAAACAGTGTTGCCCTGGCAATTATGGCCCTGGGCTTTGCCCTGGTGTACGGCATCAGCCGGGTGCCCAACTTTGCCCATGGCTCCATATATGTCCTCGCCGGTTTCATCACGTGGAGCTTTCTTCGCACCCTGGGTTTTCCCTATTTCTGGAGTGTCATCATCACCATGCTGATAGTAGGGGTAATCGGAGCCCTGCTTTACCGGTTCATACTAATACGGGTAAGAGGCATGGCAATATCCGAGATCATTGCTTCCTATGCCGTGGGACTTGCGATCCTGGAGGGGCTCAGATGGGGTGGATTCAGGGGCATGAGTTACACCCTTCCGGTCTTTGCGGAGGGAAGCGTAATCATCGGGGGTGTTCCGGTTGATTTTCAGCGGATTATCATGGTGTTTGCAGGGGTGGGGATTTTCATCGGGCTGTATATCTTCACCCACTACACCAGGATAGGGCTCGCATTGAGGGGCATGGCACAGGATGAGAGGGCTGCTCTTATGCTTGGAATTGACTCGGACCTGATGGCAGTGGTCTCCATGATCTTAGGGGCGATGCTTGCCGGGCTGGCCGGAATACTTTTGCTCCCGCTGGGTAATATCGTGGTGGAGGCAGGGTACAATGTATTGATACTGGCCATTGCGGTATGCATAGTCGGAGGGCTTGGAAGCTGGGCCGGGGCCGTACTTGCAGCCTTTCTCATCGGATTTGCGCAGATATTGACTGTTGTTTATCTGGGCTCCCATTACCAGATGGTAGTGGCTCTCCTTGCTATAATTCTTACTCTTATCCTTAAGCCGTCAGGACTCTTCGGCATGCAGAAACAACTGGAAGAAAGGGTTTGATCCCGTGAGCAGTACACATCGCAGGAAGGAAAGAATTGATAGAGGTATAAAGGTTAGAACCGATGGGCTCTACGCCCTTATGTCTTGGCGTGAACTGTCCTATTTGACCGTGCCCAGACTTGTACTCATATTGGGGATACTCGCCCTTCCTATTGTCATGCCCGGTATGTACTGGCAGAAGGTCATAACCATAGTGTGCATCTACGCGATGCTTGCAATAGGATTCGATTTCCTTGCGCACTATGTGGGGTTGGTATCTCTAGGGGGAGCCTTTTTCATAGGTACGGGAGGCTACATTGCTGCGATACTGAACAGCTCCTACGGACTGCCTCCTTTACTGACCATTCCCATTGCTACGATTCTGGGGGCGGCTATCTGCACTCTGCTTCTATTGCCGTGTCTTCCGCTGAGAGGCGTCTATTTCGCCATAGTGACCCTCATGTACCCGCTTGTGCTGGCCCGCATAATAGAGGCGCTTGACGTGCTGGGAGGAACAGACGGAATCATGGGGGTGGACAGTTTTGCCAGTTCCTGGGTGGAACAATACCTCGCAGTTACTATGGTACTGATCTTTCTTTTCGGTTTGCGCAGGCTCGTAAATACAGATATTGGACTTGTATTCAGGGCTGTGAAAGACAATGACCAGGCGGTGAGGGCGTCAGGCATGAATATATCCTACTATAAAGCAGTAGCGGTATTTATTGCCTCGGCAATGGGTTGTCTTGCGGGAGCATGTCTTGTGCACATTTATATGTGGGCGGGGATCTCCCTATTCGCATTGGATTTTTCCATCATTCCCATCGCGGCTACCGTTATTGGAGGTGGCGGCACTATCGTAGGACCTGTGCTGGGATGCCTTATACTTGTCCCAATCTCAGAATTATTACGGGAGTTCGGCACGCTGAGGATTGTTTTTTATTCGCTGATACTGGTGGGGTTTATTGTTTTCAGGAGCGAAGGCATCATGGTCTTCGGCGAACGCAAGTATCACCAGTTTCAAAGGTGGGTACGCGTATGACATCAGAAATAATCTTAGAGGCGCGGGAACTTACAAAGAATTTTGGAGGGATCACCGCGCTCAGCAGGGTAAGTTTTTCTGTCAACCGCGGTGAAGTACTGGGAATAATAGGCCCCAACGGTTCCGGCAAGACAACGTTAATAAACTGCCTGACCGGATTTGTCCGCATGTCATCCGGCGAGGTCTTTTTCAAGGGGAAAAACATCTCAAACAAGCCTGCCCACAGGATTGCCGATATGGGCCTTACCCGAACATTTCAGATTATGAGACCCTATTTCAGCCTGCCGGCCTACAAAAATCTGGTCATACCCCTTTTTGCGCCACGAGCAAGGCGAACGGGCGGATGGAGAGGCGGAGGCAAGCTGGGAGACAGGAAGACCGTAAGTATTGATATACTTGAGGAGATTGGATTTGAAAGAGATTCCTTTGTCCCCTATAAGATCGCATCAACTCTTCCCACAGGATATCTGAAGCGTCTGGAACTCGCCAGATGCCTGGCCCTCAAGCCTGAAATCATACTTTGTGATGAGGTCTTTTCAGGTCTCAGCATGAGCGAGATCGCAAGTATGGTGCCTCTAATGGAAAGACTCCAGATGGAGGGCATAACACTTGTAATGATAGAGCACAGACTTCGCGAACTCTTTCAGGTGGCAAATCGGATCATGGTGATGAATTTTGGTGTGAAGCTCTTCGAGGGTACGCCTCAGGAGGTAATGGCCAACGAACAGGTCAAAAAGGCGTATTTCGGCTCTGAGGAGGTGGAGGAGGTCATGCATTATGCTTGAGGCTAATGGGCTGATGGTGTTTTACGAGAATATGCTCGCCCTGAACAATGTCCACCTGCGCTGCAAGAAGGAAGAGATTGTAGGGGTGTTCGGAGCCAACAGCGCAGGCAAATCCACGCTGATGTACACTCTCTCAGGCATAATGGATGATATCAGGAAGAAAGAGGCCATGGCAGGCGGAGAGCGTATTACGGTGCTGGGTGAGATCAAGTATCTCGGGCGGGAAATAGGGGCGCTCAAGCCCAGCAAGCGGGCCAGGGAAGGAATAATCCTTTGTCCTGAGAGAAGACGTATCTTTAGGGAAAGCAGCGTGATGGAGAACCTTAGAATCGGTGGGTATCTATCCACCGCTGCGCAGGCAAGTGAGACCATTGACTACGTGTTTTCTCTTTTCCCTGCACTCAAGAATCTTCGAAAAAGGATAGGAGGGTTTCTCAGCGGAGGCGAGCAGCAGATGCTTGCTATTGGGCGGGCGCTGATGGCACAGCCTAAACTGTTGCTGCTTGATGAGCCGCTCCTTGGCCTCAGCCCGCTTATGCAGGCGACTCTTGTTAGGTCAACAAGGGTGATACGTGATCAGAGGAAGATATCCCTCATAGTTACCGAACAGTATGCAAGACCGGTTCTTCCTATTGTTGATTACGCCTTCATCCTTGAAAACGGAACCGCTGTCCTGGAGGGAAACCGTGAGGAATTGATGGGCAATCCCGATGTCCGTGCTGCCTATTTTGGAGTTAACTGAGGTTATTTTGACAGGCTGCCAGGGAGAATTGTGTGTTTATCTGGCATTCCATTAGGATTTTACTGGAGTGTTGTGGCCACCGAAAAGTGGAAGGTAAGAATATCCCCGCTTGGTTTCGTGACCGGAAGAATAGGTCATTTTCGTTTGATTTGATCAAGGGTTTGTGAGGAGATTATGAATTCGGATAAGCCTTCGTGGGAAAACGATTTGACCTTTACCCGCTTTGACCGAATGGCTCAAAAATATCCCGGACATTATGCGATCATTTATCTTGGAGAGGGTTTTACCTATTCCCTTGTCAAGGATCTGAGCGAGAGATTCGCTGGTGCTTTGCAGGAGCTGGGTGTGGGGAAGGGCGATAGGGTCATGGTCTACCTGGCTAACTGCATACAGTGGCTCATCGCTTTTCTGGGTATTCAGAAAATGGGGGCGGTCATAGTCCCTGTCTCCCCCATCTACACATCACATGAACTTAAGTACATGGCCAATGACTCCGGGGCCGAGACGATTGTTTGCCTGGATACCAACTTCTGCTATGTGCAGGACGCATTACCAGGCACGAGCCTCAAACGTGTTATCGTAACAAATTTGATTGACATGCTTCCAGCGTGGAAAAAAGCCCTGGGCTTTCTCTTTGACAAGGTTCCCAACGGAAAGGTCGAAAAGGGGAAAAATGTATATTCTTTCCCTTCTCTGCTCCGGCATCCGCCAATACTGCAGTCTCCTCAGCTCGATCCCTGGAAGGACCTCTCATATATCCTGTACACAGGGGGAACAACCGGATTTCCAAAGGGAGTTCCGGGCAATCACATCGGGATGACTTCATACGTCAATGACGTCACAGAGGACGTGGCGGGAACGCATCTCAAGGAGGGTAAGGATAGATATATCGCCGTTAATCCGCTCTTTCACATTATGGCACTGGGCCTTCTGATGGCTATAGGCCTTAATCGGGGTAATACAACAATCCTTATGCCGGTCCCGCAGGTGGATGCCATACTGGAGAGCATAGAGAGATATAGAGTGCGCTGGATGCTTGGGGTTCCCGCCCTTTATCGGATGATACTGGATAATGACAGGCTTGAGCATTATGACCTGAGTTCTCTCATATACTGTATATGCGGAGGGGATGTTCTTGCTTCTGAGATCTATAATCGCTGGAAGGAGCGATTCGGTGTTCCCATTTACCAGGTATATGGTTCCACCGAGGCAGGGCACGTATGTTACAGCCAGATAGGTACCGAGCCCAAGCAGGGCACAATAGGACTTCCCCTCAAGAGCAGGGAATGCATTGTGGTTAATCCTGAAACTCTGGAGCCGGTTGGTCCTTCAGAAAGCGGTGAATTATTGGTAAGTTCTCCGTATTCCCTGAAGCAATACTGGAATAAACCTGATGAAACACGCAGGTCTTACGTAGAAATAAACGGAAAGATATACTACCGCATGGGGGACTTCTTAAGGCAGGATGAAGCCGGGCAGCTTATTTATGTTGAAAGGTCTGCCGATATAATCAAACACAAAGGATACAGGGTGTCAGCCTCAGAGGTTGAAGCCATTCTCCAGGATCATCCGACTGTCATTGGCGCTTGTGTGGTGGGTGTCCCTGACGAAAAGGTCGGGGAGAGGATCAAGGCTATTGTTGTCTTGAAGGAGGATGCGAGGGGTGTAGGCGGCACCGAACTGATCAAATGGTGCAGGGAGAGGCTCGCTTCCTACAAGGTGCCAGGCTATATCGAGTTCAGGGATATGCTTCCAAAATCAAAGGTTGGTAAACTCCTGAGACGAGAGATTAGGGATGAGGAAAAGCGCCGTATGGGAAAGGGCAAGAAACGTTCTTAGCCTTTAAGGTATAGGGAAAGGGAGATGAGGACATGGATGTTTTGGATGCTATAAAAGGAAGAAGAAGCTGCAGGGCCTTTCTGACAGAAGAGGTCGAAAGAGGACAAATAGAAAAACTATTGGAGGCGGCGGTCCGTGCTCCCTCACCACTTAACAGCCAGCCATGGGAGTTCATCGTTATCTTGCGAAAAGATATTAAGGAAAAAATCCATGCAGAGGCTACCAGGTGCAAACAATGGGCGCTCGAGAAAAGCGGATGGAAGTGGCTTGCCAAATACGATGCGGAGTTTCTTAAGACAGTCCCGGCCATAATCGCGGTTGTAGGCGATCCAAAAGGAACAGGGGTTGACATGTTCCTTGAGGAGGGAAGCACAGGTTATCAGCATGCCTGCGCTGCGGCCATTCAAAATATCCTGCTTGCTGCTCACGCGATGGGGCTCGCCGGACTGTGGTTTACATTCTTTGATAAGAAGGCCATGAGGGGCATCCTGGGTGTGGATGACAAAAAGATGCCGATCGGCCTTGTATGTATCGGGAAACCAGCTGGAGAGACATCTCCGATGCCAAGGAAATCTTTTTTAGACAAAACGACCTGGCTCTGATTGATCCTTATATTTTAATGCCCTGTCGGTTTTCATAGAGATGTGATATTCCCGCTAAGGATTATGCTGATATTTCAGGATTGATCGTTTTATCAGAGAGGTTGTTCAATTCTGACTGTTCCCGTTCCAGGTAATAAAGGGTCCCTCCAACAGGAGCAAAACAGAGAAAAGCGATATTGAGAATAGGAATCAGGAAGGGCAGGCCAAAACCTATATGGAAGGGCAGGGAGTTAAGGAAGAGCCTGAACCTCTGCCTGAAAGGAATAAGCCTTCTGGCAGGAACTATATCCGTATTGTCCCATGCGAGAAAAGCGGAAACGGCAATCGCTGAGAGAATACTTATAACAGGTCCCAGGAACACAAACCAGCCCATAAAAAAAAGAAGCAGGGATACAATAACCGGAACAATGGTGCGCAGGATTTCCTGTCTGATCAGATAGAAGAAGAAACGAAGAAAGCTTAATCCTGTTGGTTCTCCTACCCTCCCGGTTATTTTGTTTTCAACGATCCTGGACATATAATCCATTATGATGACGCTGAAGAGCAACTGCGATATCATGTAAGATACTACCACCGTTATCCCGATCAGGAATGCGGCGAGTATCCATGAGAGCAGATGCCACAGAAAAACGAGGTAGAGGGACTCAGGCCTCTCCCATAATTGCGCCATTATCTCCGAATGGAATCCTATTATCAGCCATGCTGAGAACCCCACGGCAACCAAGACAATAAGGAATCTAACGGTGCCGAGCAGAAATAGCTTGCTGTTCCCCACGCACATCATAACGCCGCGCAGATTATATGAAATACCTCTTAATAATTCCATTATATCCTAAGAAAGTAAAAAAGAGGAGGGTGCCGCTTATGCAGCAACCCCCCCCCTGCTATATTCAGTAAGCAGCCTTGCTTAAACTACTAGAAGAGACCGCTGACCTTTCCTGTGTTGACATCAACATCAACCCGGCGATAAGCCGGGTTTGATCCTGTTCCCGGCATGAGGCTTATGGTTCCCGCACAAGGACAGAGGAACTTGGCGCCCGAGTAAATTAGAACGTCCCTGATGGGCAGCCGCCAGTTCTTGGGCACCCCCTTGATCGCAGGATCATGGCTGAGGCTCAGGTGGGTCTTTACCATCATAGTCGCGAAGTCATTGTACTTGGGATCGCCTTCGAGCATCTTCGCCTTTGCTTCAGCGTCAGGCAGCCAATCAACGCCGTCGGCTCCATAGACTTCTTTGGCTATGAGCGCAACCCTGTCTCGCAATTTCATTTCAAGGGGATAAAGGAACTTGAAATCATTTCCCGCATCGCATGCTTCAATAACGGCATCTGCCAGTTCAAGGGCTCCCTCTCCGCCGTGAGCCCAGTGGGTTGATTTGGCGCACCTTGCACCTGCCGCTTCCGCCGCCGTTCTAACCGCCTTGATTTCATCTTCCGTATCAGTATGGAAGACATTAATGCATACGACCGGATTGATCCCAGCCTTGCGGATGGTCTTGATGTGATGAACCATGTTTTCGCAGCCCTTCTCGACAAGCCCCACATTCTCCTTGGTGTATGCTTCGGGCAGTGCCAAACCGGCCACAACCTTGGGGCCACCTCCGTGCATCTTGAGAGCGCGTATGGTTGTGGTTAGAACGGACACATGCGGCTTGAGCCCGCTGTACCGGCATTTTACGTTCCAGAATTTCTCAAATCCTATATCCGCTGCAAATCCGCTCTCCGTTACATGATAATCAAAGAGCTTCAGGCCGATCCTGTCGGCTATGATAGATGACTGTCCCACGGCAATATTGGCGAAAGGACCCGCATGTACCATGCAAGGGTTATACTCTGCGGTGCACATGAGTGTCGGATTTATGGTATTTCGCATCCATGCGGTCATGGCATTTCCTACCTCAAGATCGCCTGTGGTGACAGGTTTTCCTGACTTATCGAAGGCTACGGTAATATTATTGAGCCTCTGCTTCAAATCTGCCAGATCTCTAATTACGGCTAGGATTGCCATACATTCGGAACCCACTGCAATGCCGAATTTACTCTGCATGACAAAGCCGTCCTGCCTTCCTCCAAGACCGATTATTATATTTCTAAGGGCCTGAGCGCAGTAGTCAATGACCCATCCCATTTCCACCCTGGTGGGATCAA
>MNYJ01000061.1 GCA_001874005.1 Desulfobacteraceae bacterium CG2_30_51_40 | reverse complement strand
CGTTACCCGGTAATAGCTCAAAGACCATCCGTTCGTAGTCATTCTCAAGAAGGATTTCGAAAATCCTGGCCAGATTTTCCGATTCGGGAAAGCCAAGCTGTCTAGCGTATTGCTTAAGACCAACAGGAACAGGCATGGATGCCTCCCTTAATAACGCATTAATCACACTCAGAACGTTACAATTGAACGCGCATTTCAGAGCTGATAGAGATAATTACCAGGATTTCCATGACAGAGATTATCCCTTCTTGTCAAGGTATTATTTTACCGAAATGAGCGGGCTGACCCATACCGGCATTGTCGTCGGCCGTGATGTTGATTACCGTCACTTCCGGTGGAGATAATATCCGGAAAGGAGGTCCCCATGTACCGGAACCCCTGCTTATGTATAGCAAAGAGCCGGAGTCCAATCTGTGGAGCCCGGAGATACGTCCGTGGACTAGCTTCACGAGCAGCCCGAAGGGGAATATCTGACCCTTATGGGTGTGGCCGGAAAGCTGGAGATCGAAGAGCCTATCGCTTCCCGGTCCCACGTGGGGGCGGTGCTTGAGGAGCAAGGTGAATGTCTCCCCCGGAAGGGAAGACAGTATCTCTTTTTCATGCTCTTCAAGATTTTTCCTCCCGCCAGCGGGATCATCAACGCCTGCTATATTGATAAGGCCAGGCAGGGTGAGAGCCTCATCTCTCAGTACCTTGAATCCGGCATCTCTTGTAAAATTAATTGATTTGCGGATGCCGGCATAGAATTCATGATTGCCTGTCACGGCGTACTTTCCCAGCGGAGGGCTTAACTCCATGAGCATATAAAGGACTCCGGAAAGGCCGTCCGTCTGACCGTCCACCAGATCTCCCGTGGAGACCAAGATATCAGGAGACGCATCTTTTATACAGTTAACGACCTTCCTGAGACGATGCTCTCGGAACAGAAGACCCAGGTGTACATCGGATATCTGAACGATTCTAAGCGAGCGGCGGTCCCCAGCAAGCTTCTGAGAGACTATGTTTACGTGTTCGACTTTTACAACCATGGCCTCATAAAGCCCATAGAGGGAAAAAATGAAGGAGAAACATGCTGCTATAACGAAGGCAATAAGAGGAGACGGCCTTAACCCCGCCGGAAGGAGGATACGCACGATATCAATCGCGACGGAGAGGACAAGAAAGATGAACAATATCCCCATCCATCCATAGCCGATGTATGCGATCACCCTGCCCGTGTCTTCAAAGCCGTATTCCTCCAGTACCCTCACAAGGATAGGGGAAACAACCATCAGGACCATAAAACAGATTATGGCTGCCTCTGCTGGAAATCCGGGAGATAATGCCCTTCTTATTTTCAAAAGGGCATAAAAATGCATTCCCCCGTAAAGGGAGAGAAAGACAGATATGAAGACAGCTAAACCCATCTGAAGGCCTCTTTTCCGGCTTAATAATTATATTACGCATCGTCTCCTGCTGAAACATGGCAAAAATATTGCCCCACCGTATCAGCTCAATAATCCGAGGTAGGTTCGGCTTCAGCCGCACGGGAACAGTGCGCCCTGTGTCTGAAGGCGCACCTACAGAAGCTGATCCCTGATCTGCATGTACACTGGTCTGCGCAAAGCCATCCCCCCAATTATTGAGCTGATACGCCCCACCTTTGTCCCGGATCATGCATTCAGCCGGAGCAAGCTCGGCCTTGTTCAATATCTAGTGTCCATCCGGAAATGGCTATTTTAACCGATTTCGGCGTTGGGCTCAAATTTTAATTCTCGAAATACGTCAATGTATTCATTTGGTTAAAATTATCGCCCGCCTTGAACTCGAAGAAACTATCTCATTTCCGGGTGGACACTAGCGATATTCCATGGATACGTTTCACAGCATTTCCACTTGATAGTTTCCTCTGTCCAAACGCTCATGACAGAAATATTTTTTCGCCCCTGCTAATGAAAATCCTCCTCCGACTCTACACTCTACGAGGTCGAGGATTTCCCTCTCTCCGCTCGGGGGAGGGTCGGGGTGGGGGGTGTATTTTCACGGTAAAATCTCAATGCCCTCGCCAAGGCCTAGACCAAATAAAGCGTGCGGGAAGCTCTCTTCCCCTTGAAAGAGGCTTACTATTGTGGCATGGTTAAGGCCCGATCGGGATGGAGTATCTTTGATCAGGTTAAGCTTTCATGCCGGATTATGAAGGATAGATAATGAATCAGCAGACTAAGGTGTGGAGACTTCTTGATACGCCGCCCATGACCGCTGCAGAGAACATGGCCATGGACGAGACGCTGGTGGAATTAAAGGGTATAGGCAGGAGCCCTAACACCATTCGTTTTCTTCAATTTTCACCGAGATGCGTGCTGGTGGGCTTTCACCAGGCAGTCTCCGAGGAGATTCGAGAAGAATATTGTGCAGAGAACAATATCCATATCAACCGGCGGGTCACTGGCGGCGGGGCGATACTCTTTGATGAAAGTCAGCTTGGGTGGGAGGTGATATGCGACAAGGATTTTTTCGGGCTTAAAATTCCCAACCAGAGGCTTTTCAGGAGCCTGTGCGAGCCGGTGGTTCTTGCCTTGAAGTCACTGGGGCTGGAGGCCCTGTTCAGGCCTAGAAACGATATAGAGATCATGGGAAGAAAGATATCAGGCACGGGCGGAACCGACTCCGACGGGGCATTTCTTTTTCAGGGCACCATGCTCACGGATTTTGATGTTGACACTATGCTAAGGTCTTTAAGGATACCGGTTGAGAAGCTTAAGGCCAAGGAGATAGACTCAGTCAAGGAGCGGGTTACATGCCTTGCCTGGGAACTGGGACATACGCCTCCGGTCTCCGAAATAAAGCAGGTAATAGTAAGAGGTTTTGAAAAGGCGCTGGAGATTAAACTTGAGCCGGGGGGCCTGACCCCTGCTGAGGAAGCCCTTTTTAGGCAGAAGCTCCCATATTTCCAATCAGATGAATGGATCAATCTTGTGCGGCCGAAGTTTGCAAGGCAGGATGTGGTTCAGGGAGCCTACAAGTCTGAGTCGGGCCTTGTGCGTTTCACCCTGGTGGTTAATCTACCTCAGCGACGAGTTAAAAATGTTTTTATCACGGGCGATTTTCTTTCCTTCCCCCCAAGGGCTTTATTCGACATGGAGGCTTCCTTGAGGGGGGCAAAGCTTGATAGTGATTTCCTCCATGCGCTTGTTATTGATTTTTTCTCAAAAGGATTGATTGCCATACCAGGCATGGGCCCCGAAGATTTTCTGAAGCCCCTTGATCAGGCATTGAAAAAGATCGAGATCGCCGATTACGGTATCCCTCTTCATCTTTGTAATCTCATCTCCGTCACCAACGGCTCCTTCGGTCAGATAATCGGGCTTAAACCCTCTGCCCTCCTTCTGCCATACTGTTCCAAGCTTACCTCATGCGACCTGCGTTATTCCAAGATATGCAGGGGCTGCGGAGAATGCACGGTCGGCGCTGCCAGAGACATAGGCCTCAAGGCCAGGATGAAGTCGGTCTGTATCATGAGTTTTGAAGATCTCATGGATGAACTCCTGCGCCTCAAGTCCAAAGGGGTCAAGGCCTTTATAGGTTGCTGCTGTCAGCCCTTCTTTACAAAACATGTGGATGACTTTGAAAGGGCAGGGGTTCCCGGAATACTGCTCGACATCGACAACACAACCTGTTACGAACTCGACAAGGCGAAAGAGGCTTACGCAGGCAGGTTTGAATCGCAGACGAGTGTGAACCTGGAGCTTCTGAACGCTGTCATGGCCGTAAGTGGGATGATTTAGTGGGCAAGACTATCCGTTGTGATGTCCTTGTTGTTGGCGCAGGGCCTGCCGGATGTTCCGCCGCCCTTGCGGCCAGGGCTGAGGGCCTAAAGGTTGTTGTCTGCGAAAGGAAAAAAAAGATTGGTGTTCCTGTCAGATGCGCAGAACACATCCCCGCTCTCCTTAAGGCCGAGACACGCATTGATCCGTCGGTTATTGTCCAGCCCGTAAGGGCTATGAGGACAATCCTTCCTGGCGGGGAGTTTATTGAAAACGCAGCACCAGGGTACATTATAAATCGAGACCTCTTTGATCAAGGTCTTGCCGGGCAGTGTCTTGAGAGGGGCTGCACGATAATTCTGGGAGCCTCTGTGGCCGGAAGGGAAGGTGAAGAGGTGCAGGTGTCCCTCAGGGGCGGAGGCGCTTTGAGGATAATACCTGAAGTTGTAATCGGAGCCGACGGGCCTCATTCAACTGTGGGCCGATGGATGGGATGCGCGAATCTCGACCTGATTCCAGCCGTCCAGGCGCGCGTGGGTCTGAAAGAGCCTATGGACCGGACGGAGGTTTACTTCCTTAAATTAATCAGAGGGGGTTACGGCTGGCTTTTTCCCAAGGGAGATGAGGCCAACGTGGGAATTGGCATGAGAAGTGGGCAGGCAGGCGATTCCATCTATAAGGTGCTTATGGAATTCGTCTGCAGATTGACTGGGCTGGGAAAGGTGGATTTGAAGCCCAGGGCCTACATGGCAGGTTGGATACCCGTGAGTCCCCTTAAACGGACAGTTTCCGGCAATATGATCCTCGTAGGCGATGCGGCGGGGCATACCCATCCGATTACAGGAGCAGGAGTCCCCCAGGCGGTCGTATGCGGAAAGATGGCAGGTCAGTGGGCAGCCAGAGCGGCAATCGCGGGGGATATGAGTATATTGAGGGGTTATGAAGAGGAGTGGAAGGATCTTTACTGGGAGAGCCTGGAGAGGGCTTTTAGAAGGAGGCTTTTGATGGAGAGCCAATGGGGCCGTCTTGAAGAGATACTCCCGCGCTGTTGGGTGGGTTTCAGACAATATTACAGGAGAGCGGATGATTAGGTATAAAGACAAGCCGATCAGCGATCCGGCCTTGATTGAGAAGATGGATACCGCCTGGGCCTTGTCGCGTGATACATTCGGAAACGGTATTACATTCTATCTTCCCGGAATGTTTCGTTATAACGGCATAAGCGGGAAGTACCCGGCCGTCTCCATAACTGGAGACAGGTGCTCTCTTCGATGCGAGCATTGCGGCGGCTCTCTTTTAAAGACCATGCCTGACGTTTCGGATTCCGGTGAGTTTTTGAGCAGATGCAGAGAATTGAAGGCATCAGGATGTCACGGCGTGCTTGTAAGCGGGGGTTGCGACGGAATGGGGCATCTGCCCTGGAGAGATTTCGCACCCGCGATTGCCAGGGTCAAGGAGGAAACAGGGCTCTATGTCACAGTCCACAGCGGGCTTGTGAACCATGAAGAGGCTCGCCTTCTCAAGGATTCGGGAGTGGATCAGGCCCTTTTTGATGTCATAGGAGATGACGAGACATACAGGGCTATCTACCACGTGGATTTCGGCGTCTTAGAGATAGAGCGGTCAATGGAGGCTCTTAAAGAGGCTGGACTGGATATGGTTCCCCACGTTGTCTGCGGTATCTATTACGGAAGGATTAAGGGAGAAAAAAGGGCCCTGGATATGATTTCACGCTTCAGGCCTGTCCAGGTGGTGATAGTGGCGCTTATGCCGCCATCGTTTTCAGAACAGGAAAAGTTCATATCACCTTCCCCTCTTGAGGTGGCTGACGTGATCGCGGATGCCCGCATCATGATGCCCGATGTGCGAATAGCCCTGGGCTGCGCGAGGAAGAGGGGGGAGACCGCAATGGAACTTTTGGCCTTAAGGGCAGGCATAAACAGGATGGCGATCCCATCGGATGAGGCCATAGAACTTGCTGAACGTCTCGGACTCAAGGCAGGATACCAGAGAACCTGCTGCTCGGTTTCAATGGATGTCGCATCAGATAATTGGTAGCATCAAGAGGTTTTTGATCAGGGAGGTATTTTGTTTTATATGTCAAACAAGGAAACTGTGATCGAGGAGAGCCCGGATTTTTTGAGAATGAGCTTGGCTGCTGCCATGACTCTCGACCTTAAGCCCGGGATTTTTTACCGAAATGCCAGACTCTATTGCATAAATCTCCTTCTCACCTATGCCAACGGCTGTGCCGCAAGGTGCGCCTACTGCGGTCTATCAAGCAAACGACCGGGTAGCTTTGGGGAGAAAAGCTTTATCAGGGTAAGCTGGCCTATTGCCTCCCTCGATGAGATAGTTTCAAGGATCGCGGATAGGAAAGATAGGATAATGAGGATATGCATCTCCATGATAACAAACGGCCGCTCGAGGGAGGATACCGCCTTTATAACTTCCAGGCTCAGATCGAGCTTTGACATCCCTGTCTCTGTTCTCATCTCCCCCACCATTGTGGGCACTAAAGAGCTTGAATCCTATCGGGAAGCAGGCGCCGACCGGATAGGTGTCGCAATTGACCTTGCGACGGAAAGACTCTTTGACAGATACCGCGGAAGGGATATAGGGGGTCCTCACAGGTGGCGGAGATACTGGGAATGCCTTGAGGAGGCTGTCGGCTTATTCGGCAAGAGAAAGGCTGGTTCCCACTTCATGGTGGGTATGGGCGAGACGGAAAAGGAGATGTGCGAAGCGATTCAGAGGGTAAGGGACCTGGGAGGATGGACTCATCTTTTTTCATTCTTTCCCGAGCCAGACTCTTACATGGCAGACGTTCAGCCGCCCCCTATGGCCCAATACAGGAGGATACAGCTTGCCAGGTACCTGATTGACAATGATATTGAGAAGGCCGGCAGATTCTCCTTTGATGAGGGAGGA
This sequence comes from Desulfobacteraceae bacterium CG2_30_51_40, assembly GCA_001874005.1. Taxonomy (GTDB): domain Bacteria; phylum Desulfobacterota; class DSM-4660; order Desulfatiglandales; family Desulfatiglandaceae; genus CG2-30-51-40. Next base: position 479 of record MNYJ01000061.1, on the reverse strand, counting down.
AGAATAACCCGCTTCGGGATCGAAGGGGCGAGGCTAGAAGAGATCATTGACTCCGGGGAGCCCTTCCGCACAAGCGGCTGCGAAGGCTATGACGGTGAGGTTGCCTGTAACAGGCCCTATGCCAATTCAAGGCCAGGCCCCTATATCCGCAATTTTCCTTTTCCACCCGAAAAGGCCGATATCCTGCGCGTCCGCAAGCAGATGGGCATGAGGAGATCGGAGCCAAATCTTTTTACATATGAATAAAGTAGGGAGTGTCCATCCGGAAATGAGATAGTTTCGTCGAGTTCAAGGCGGGCGATAATTTTAACCACAGGAATACATAGACGTATTTCGAGGATTAAAATTTGAGCCCAACGCCGAAATCGGTGAAAATAGCCATTTCCGGATGGGCAGTAGTTAACCTTCAAGAGCTGTTTGGACAAGCCAACGCATTGAAATGAGGGATGTCATTGGAGACTCGATCAGAAATCCAATTT